>NZ_LGCW01000089.1:0-7622 GCF_001279365.1 Streptomyces sp. NRRL F-5755
GCCCGGGGTGGGGCGCATGGGGTGAAGGCTTGGGGTGTGGGGTTTGGGCTGCGGGATGCGTCCGGCTGGGTCGCGGGGGTGTACAGCCGGGCTACGGGAATGCGTACGGCTGGGGATGTCGGGGTGGGCGCGGTCCGTTTCGCGCGTCACGGCTCTTGCCGCGCATCGCGGCCTTCCGCTCACATCGCGGCCCCGCGCTCGCGTCGCGGGACTTCGCTCACGTCCAGTCGCGGCCGGAGCGCCCGCGCTTGATGTCGCCGCGCTGCTTCTTCTCCCGCAGTCGGCGCTCATTGATGCCGCGCGGTATTCGCTTCTTGCGCCGCGGCTTGGGCGGCGGCGCGGTGACCTCGGCGAGCAGGGCGGCGAGCCGTACGGCGGCGGTCTCCCGGTTGCGCCACTGGGAACGGTGCTCGGAGGCCCGTACGGCCACCACTCCGCCCTGCAGCAGCCGGCCGCGCTCGGCCAGCCGCTGGAGCGCCCGTTCCTTCCACACCTCGGGCAGCACTTCCGTGGCGGCCACGTCGAAACGCAACTCGACCTGGCTGTCCGACGTGTTGACGTGCTGGCCGCCGGGCCCCGAGGAGCGCGAGAAACGCCACATCAGCTCGGCCTCCGGGAGAGCGACCGAGCCGCGGATGACATAGGGCCCTGACATGCCCCCATGATCTCGCGTCCGCCCGCCCGCGTCACGTCGTTTTGCCGGGCCGCCCGGCCGCCCCTCCCGCACCACCCGGCATCAGGAATTGGCAAAGAAAGTAAAAGGAGCTGGAACCCGACGGTCCCTTCATGGCGTTGTCCAGGGTGACGGTAGCTTCGTCCGGAGTACGGAGCCCGACGATTTCGACGAGGAAAGGGACATCCCCATGGCTGTAAGCCTGTCCAAGGGCGGCAACGTCTCGCTCACCAAGGAGGCACCGGGCCTGACCGCCGTCACGGTCGGCCTCGGCTGGGACGTCCGCACCACCACCGGCACGGACTTCGACCTCGACGCCAGCGCCATCGCGGTCAACGCGGCCGGCAAGGTCTACTCGGACCAGCACTTCGTCTTCTTCAACAACAAGGTCACGCCGGACCAGTCCATCGAGCACACCGGCGACAACGTCACCGGTGAGGGCGAGGGCGACGACGAGCAGATCAAGGTCAACCTGGCCGCCCTCCCCGCGGACATCGACAAGATCGTCTTCCCGGTCTCGATCTACGACGCCGAGAACCGCAGCCAGAACTTCGGCCAGGTCCGCAACGCCTTCATCCGCATCGTCAACCAGGCCGGCGGCGCCGAGATCGCCCGCTACGACCTGAGCGAGGACGCGGCGACCGAGACCGCCATGGTCTTCGGCGAGCTGTACCGCAACGGCGCCGAGTGGAAGTTCCGCGCCGTCGGCCAGGGCTACGCCTCGGGCCTGGCCGGCATCGCCAAGGACTTCGGCGTCAACGTCTGAGGTCTGAGTCTGAGGTCTGAGCTCTTAGAGGTCTGATCTCGTAGAGATTCGGCCTTGTAAAGATTCGGCCTTGTGGTCGTACGTCCGCGACGGGCGCGAGTTGCTGGTGGGCGGCTTGCGCCTGGGCGGGGTATCGCGTCCGGCGCGTCCGCTGCGGATTCGGGCGGGTACGTCAGATGGATCCGTCGGGCGGGTCCGTGCGGCGGGTCCGTCGGGCGGGGCCGTCGGGCGGGTCCGTGAAGCGCTTCCGTCGGACGATTGCGCTGGGCGATCGGGGCCCGGTATGACGTCGGTCTTTGCGGCCTTCCGTGGTCGTGAAGGCCGACGTTGTCGTTCACGGACGTACTTGCCGGGCAGCCCGCTGCCTCCTCTCCCCCGGATCCCACCCGTCCGTCACTGCTCGCCGACCGATGGCTGCCTGGCCAGGAACTCGGCGAACGCCGCCGCCTGCTCCGGGTCCATATACTCCTGCCGCCCGAAGACCGCCTGCTGCTCCAGCCAACTGAGCCACCCGGCAGGACGCAACTCGGCCACCACCGCCCGCCCCCGGGTGAACGTCATCCGCTCGCCGTCCACGTGCACGTATCGCACGTACGGGCCGTGCCGCACCGGCCCGGGCGGCCGTTCCCCGGCCGCGTCCGGCGGCGGTATCCGGGCGCCGAGGAACCGCTGCGCCCAGTACTCCAACTCGGCCAGCTCGGCCGCCGGAAGCAGCACGCTGTGCGGTTGGCCGTCCTGAGTGAGGAGCACGCGCTCTCCGGTCTTCTCCATGTGAGCGACCAGGTGACCGAAGTCTTCGACGGTGTCGCCCAGTTCGACGCTTCTCATGGGTGGCGAGGTTACTGGTCGGTGATGCCATGGGGCGCCGGGGTGGGGCCCGTCCTGGTGGAGGCGCCCTGTAGGGGTGTCCTTGGGTGCACTCCTCCTGGTGGGGGCGTTCCCCTCTGGTGAGGGCACTTTCCTACTGGGGGCACCCCCTTGCCGAATCGGGCGGCTGGCCCCAGCGCGCAGCCATGGGCACGCGGGCCATGATCCATCCCAAGCCACCGCACACAAGCGCAGGGACGGACATCATGGCCAAGCACCGTAACCACATCAGCCGACGGAGACTCCTGACGACGGCAGCGGTGATCACGCTGGGAGCCGCGGCCCTCACCCCCGTAACAGCTCAGGCAGCCCCCGCCCCCGCCCCCTCGGCATCGGCATCGGCATCGGCATCGGCATCGGCGGCTCCGACGGGCCGGGCCGCTTCCGTTTACGGGGACCAGAGCCCCGTCCGCGCCCTGGAGCAGGCAGCCCACCCGCTCCGCTCAACCGATCCCGGCCGGAACACAGCCGATCTGCGCGCCGTCTCCTCAATGATCGGCAACGCCAAGGTGGTGGGCCTCGGAGAAGCCACCCATGGATCCCACGAGTTCTTCACGATGAAGGAACGCCTTTTCCGCCACCTGGTCGAGGAAAAAGGATTCACCACCTTCGCCCTGGAGCTGAGCTGGTCCGCCGGTCTCGAAATAGACGAGTACCTGCAGACCGGCAAGGGCGACGCCCGACGGATCGCCAAACGGGCGCTGGTCAACTCGCCCTGGGACCGCGAGGAATTCGTCAGCCTCATCACCTGGATGCGCGACTACAACCGCCGCCACCCCCACCGCACCGTCCACTTCATGGGCGACGACATCGGCGCCCCGTCGATCAACGACGCCTTCTTCGCCCGGGTGACCGGCTACGTACAGCGCACCCACCCGGAGTCACTGCCACGGCTCAACGAGCTGTACGCCGGACTGCGCCCGATCGACGATGTCTTCGCCTACTTCCGCAAGCCGATGGCGGAACGCCAGCGACTGGCCGACAAGGCACAGCAGGCCCTGGAACTGCTCATCAGCCACAAGGACTCCGGGGACAGGCCCCGTACCGGAACCGGAGCCAAGGCCGGAACCGAAACCGGGGCCGTGGCCGGAACCGAAACCGGGGCCGTGGCCGGGACCGCGAGCGGCGGCGACGCGTACGCCTGGGCCGTACAGAACGCCCAGTTCATCGCCCAGACCACCAAGTTCCTCACCATGGACATCGACAACCCCGCCTCGGTCACCGCCGCCCAGCGCTTCCGCGACGAGGTGATGGCCCGGAACGTCACCTGGTGGCAGCGGCGTGCCGGCCACAAGGTCCTTCTCTCGGCACAGAACGACCACGTCGGCTACGCCGCCGGTGACCCCGAGCTGTACCCCAAGACGCAGGGCTCGTTCCTGCGCGACCTGGTAGGCAGGGACTACCTCCCCATCGGCTTCACCTTCTATCAAGGCTCCTTCCTGTCGAAGGACGCCGCCCTCACCGGCGACTGGAAGGAATTCACCGTGGGCGCCCCGAAGCCCGCCACGAACGAGTACGTCCTCGACAAGGTCCGCCACCGGAACTTCTACCTCGACGTACGCCACGCCCCGCCGGCCGCCCGCACCTGGCTGAACACCACTCGCCCCACACGCAACATCGGCACCGAGTTCCCCCACCCAGACGCCCGCGTCGCGATCGCCCGCTCCTTCGATGTCCTCATCCACCTCCACAAGATCACCGCGGCCACAAAGACAAAGCCGTAGCGCGGGGTCCCCGGCCCCTCTCTCGGCCCGAGCCCTAGCCTCAAGCGGCCACGTCGGGCACCCCAGCCAAGCGGTGCCCGGCGCGCGCCTCCGCCGCCCCGGCACTTCCGCCCCTTCCCGCGCCAGCGCCCTTCCGACGCCAGCGCCCGACCCGTCCCGATCTTGCGCGGCCTGCCCGCGGGTCTCCCCACGGCCTCCCCGCGGGCCTCCCCGCGGAGAGGCTCGCGCGGCCGCCGCGACCTGAACCATGCTGCGGTCGCCGCAGCCCGCGCAGCACCAGCCGGGCGGTCGGGGCCGACGCCGGGGGGCGGCACGCGCCGGCACGCGACGCCCCTCCCCGGCCAGCCCATGGACTCCCGTAAACGACACGATCGTCGACGGCTGGACCCTCCCAGGGCACAGCGGCAGGGGCACCGCAGCAAGGGCACCGCAGCAGGGGCACTACGGGACGGGCACGGCGGAGGCGGCTCCCCCGGACGGCCCTACGCCGCAGCCGACAGAGGCCCGCCCCGCCCGCCCCTGGGCAGCGCCACTACCTCACCACTTCACCATCCCACTTCCTCGCCGCCCCACCCCCTCACCACCTCACAACTCGTCCAGATCCACCGCCTCGGCCATCGCGCGGTACCCCGCGTCGCTCGGGTGGAGGTGGTCACCCGAGTCGTAGACCGGGGCGAGACGGTCGTGGTCGGACGGGTCGGACAGGGCCCGGTCCAGGTCGACCACCTCGTCGTACTCGCCGGAGGTGCGTATCCAGGCGTTGAGCGCGTCGCGCTTGGCCTCGCCGCGCTCGGAGTAGTAGTCGGCGCCCTTGAACGGCGTGACCGTCGCGCCGATCGCCTTCACCCCGGCTGCGTGCGCCTGGCGGATCAACGACCGGTGCCCCTGGATGAGTTGGGCGACCGACACGTCAGGGGCCGGGCCATCGGGCCAGTTCGGCGAAGCGCTGGCGCCGATGTCGTTGATCCCCTCCAGCACGATGACCGAGCCCACGTTCGGCTCACCGAGTACGTCGTGCCGGAAGCGGGCCACGCCCTTCTCCCCGGCCCACGACGAGTCCGCGGTGACCCGGTTGCCGCCGATGCCCTGGTTGAGCACGCCGCGCGGGTGTCCGGTGGCCGCGAGGCGCTCGGCGAGCGCGTCCGGGTAGCGACGGTTCGCGTCGGTGGTGGAGCCGTACCCGTCGGTAATGGAGTCGCCGAAGGTCACCACTGCCTCCCGGCGCGCGTCGTCCTTGCCGCCGGAGACCTCGACACCGGACAGGTAGTACCAGGACCCGGACTTCTCGGTGAAGGCCGCCGCGCCGGTGTCCGACCGGTGGTCGCCCTTCGCGCGGTAGGTCGTGGCCCAGGCGGCCTGGTGGAAGGTGGCCGGTCCGGTCGGCCCGGCCAGGTACAGCGTCACGGTCAGCGACTCCAGCGCCCGGACCTTCATCGGCAGCCC
Organism: Streptomyces sp. NRRL F-5755; assembly: GCF_001279365.1. NCBI lineage: Bacteria > Bacillati > Actinomycetota > Actinomycetes > Kitasatosporales > Streptomycetaceae > Streptomyces > Streptomyces sp. NRRL F-5755. Next base: position 5,474 of record NZ_LGCW01000089.1, read on the forward strand.
GTCGGTGCGCACCTCGCCGCCCGCCGGTACGGTCACCGACCGGTGCCCCCCGAAGCGCAGGTCCCGTACGGATCCGGCCTGCACCGACGCCCCCTTGCCCGCGCGGGCGATGGTCGCGCCGGTCACCTTCAGCGGCGTACGGCCGTAGCGGTTGGACAGCTCGATACGGGCCTTGGTGCCGCCCGTACTGACCCGAACCACCTGCCGGACCGTGTGATCGGTGAAGCCCGTCACCGACCAGTTGGGCATCAGCGCGTGCGGTGCCTGCGGCGAGGTCGCCCAGGCGCCGCGCCACCGCTGCCCACTGCCGCGATCACCGGGCGAGGCGCTGTTCTTCCCCGCGGGCTCCCCGGCGTTCTCCGCCGCGACCGTGGCCCCTGCCGTCGAGGCCGGCGCCGACGCGGCCATGGCGGCCGCCCCCCGCTCCGTACCGAACACCGGCAGCGTCACCAGCGCCGCGGCGGCGAACAGCGCGCCGCCCGAGCGTCTGGCCTTGGTACCTGACATGATCATCCCCACCCTCTGACTGACCGGATGCACTGATCCGGGTCGGTTGTTCCGGCTTCGATGCCCCTGCTTCGTAGATCCTGCTTCGTTGACCCGCTCCGTTGATCCTGCTTCGTTGGTCCGGGCCCGTTACGCCGGTTGGTTTCCTTGGCCCGGTCTCATTGCTCCTGTCGAATTGGTTGGTCCGGTCCCGTCGCTCCGACTCGTCGGTCCGAGTCGTTGCGCATGCGCCGTGCCCGCTGCCGACGACACCCCGGGCGGCTGTGCCGACCGCGGCGGCGCGGACGAACGTACGAGCGTGACACCATCGAGGACGTGATCGACCTCGGCTACTCCCTTTCCCGCCGTTTTCCGGACCCGCCGCAAACGGACTACCGCACCGCGGACGTACGGGCCCTGCGCCACGACCTCTTCTGCGGCGACGTCTACCTGGCCGACACCAAGGCGGACCGTGAGGTCTCGACCGCCTGGGGCTGGGTGCCGGTGCTGGATTTCGCCTGGGCCCTGTGCGACATCGTGGAACGGATCGACCGCGATCCGCTCGGCAACCGCGCCGCACAGCCGCAGTACGCCGAACTGGATTTCACCGAATCGGCGGACCGGATGTACTTCGAGCGCCGCTTCGGCTGGGTGGACGTCGACTCCGACTGGATGCCGGCCGACGAGGCCCCGCTCACCTTCCAGCACTCCGAGCTGCGCCGCGAGGCCCGCGACTTCCTGCACGACCTGATCGCCGACCTCACCGACCTGCACGACGGGCTCGCCGACAACCCCGCCGTATGGGACCTCCAGGCCCGCTTCCCCCGCGTATGAGCGGTGCCGGCCCGACCGCGGCCGCCCCTACGGGCGGCCTCGCCCCGCCCCACGCTCCTGTCCCCGCCCGTACCGTCATTCCACCCGCACCCCCATCTCCGCCGCGAACGCCGGGGCCAGATCCATCAGCTGGGCCGGGCTGATCACCGCGCCCGACAGTTGGTCGATGCCCCGGGCGATGTCCAGGCGGGCGACCCCGCGCAAGTCGACGTCCCGCATCCGTACGCCGCTGAAGTCCACCCGGGTCAGCGTGCAGTCGTCGAAGCTCACCCGCTCCAGCTCCGCGCCGGCGAAGTCCGCCTCGACCAGCACACAGCCCTCGAACGCGACGTCCTTCAGCTTCGCCTTGCGCAGATTGAGGAAATCCACCTTCCCGCCGCGCACCACGACCCGCTCCAGCACCGCCCCGTGCATCTGAACGCCGCCGAGCCGGGCGTCCAAGACCTCCACGTCGCGTAGCGACACCTGCGAGAGGTCCGTCCCCACACCGCGCACCCCGTCCAGCACGCTGTCGATGAAGCGCGCGCGGCTCAGAACCGTCTCGTCCAGCGCGCACCGCCGCACCGCGCAGTCCATGAACCGGGCCCCGCGCCCCGCCTGCCCCGTCAGGTCGGTGTCCGCGAACTCCAGCCCGTCGTAATCCCCCTCGGTCTCCAACTCCGCGTCTGTGTACAGGCTCAGCTCCGGCAGCAGCACCGACGGCCGCCGCACCTCCCGCACAGCCCGCCCCGTGCCCACCTGCCCCTCCTGCGTGGCGGCCCGCCCCGTACGCGCCGCTCGTCCCTCCCGTACGGAACGCCCATCCCCCACCGAGCGGCCCTCCCAGCCG
>NZ_LGCW01000090.1:0-7621 GCF_001279365.1 Streptomyces sp. NRRL F-5755
CCCTCCCGTCCCGTACGGCGTTACGCCCAGCCCAGCCGCGCTATCCAGCCCGTAGCCGCCCAGTCCCGCCCGGCACGGATCGACTCAAGCCCCGATCCGTGACGCAAGGACTGGTCAACCCAGTCGCCGATCAACTCAACCGGGCCCGTCAGGTGTAGCCCGCTCCCGCCTCCCCGGCTCGCCTAGCTCAGCCGCCTCCGCCCGAAGGGATATGCGCCGCCCCTCTCGCCGTACGTACCAGCAGTCCCGCTCGGCCCAGTCCCACCAGCCTCACCAACGGCCGCTCCCTCCGTGATCAGGTCACCTTCCTTCCCCGTACCTCCCACATCCCCTAGCTGTCCTTCACCCTGGCCCCCGACGCTCACCGTCCCCGCCCCGGCCACCCGGCCCTCCGTCACCCGGCTCCCCATCACCCGGGCCCCCACCACCCGGACCTCCACCACCCCACCCCAGGTCAGCCGCCCGATGGCGCGGCGCCCCTCGGGGCGGGGCATGGACAGGTTCGTACGGTGGTACGTCCTTGCCCGGCTGGTAGTGCGCGCCTTGGTGGATATGCCGTACGACGATCGTCAGGTCTATAGCAGCGAGCACCGCCACCACAGCGCAGGCTGCCGCCCACCCGGGCCGACCGGCCACCGAGAAAGCCACCGTGCCCGCCGCGGCCCAGACCATCCCCCACAACGCCAGCCCACGGCGCATCTTCAGCGGGCTGCGCGCCTGAAGAGGTTCACTACCGGTACGCATCACCACTCACCACACCCCGCTCACCGCCACGCGCTTGCATGACGCCGAGGCTCATTGCCATGTTTCTCCTGACTCGCGCGCCGACCGTGGCTGTAGACAGACCACCCGCCGCGCACTCCCCAGCTCCTGTCCGGACTCCGGGGGCCGTCCACTCACCCCTTACCTCGTCGCATTCGCTGCTCTGCACCAGCCGCACGCATCGCATCGCACCGCACCGCATGGCACGGCACGCCCGGCCCGGTACCGAGCGAAGCGCAGTCGCCCAGCCCGTCGGCCTCCCACCTCGTCCGATGCGTGTTCCTCCCTCCCAGCATCCTCCCGATCCAGCAGATGCGCGCCACCTGTTCCGGCAAGCGCCGTGCCACGCGAACCACCACGGACTCCGCCGCCCGGCCCGCCCAGAAGCGACGCCACCTACGGTGATCCCCGAGGCAGCCCCGGTCGTGGATCGCCGGCCGGGTGGCTGTTGATCCAGTTCAGGCCGCCGATGTCGAGCAGAGTTCGGGCCCGTGTCACGGCCACGTACGCCAGGCGCGCCTCCGCGAGATCGATGGGCCCGGGAACGGACTCTCCGTCCGCGTCCTGTTCGTCGAGGTCGTCCGGCGCCGTGAAGTCGTCCGCGATCCGGACCGCCGGCCACTCCCGCCCCTTGGCGCGGTGCGTCGTCGAGACCGTGACCTCGGCCGAGTCCTCCGGAACCAGTCTGTCCAGGGCTTGCAGCACGGCCTCCGTACCGTGTTCGTCGACCAGCTCGACCAGCGGCTGGAGATCCCGGCCGGACGGGTCGTACTCCGCGTACTCCCGCAGTTCCTCCCAGGACTCGAAGAGCATGAGCTCGGGATGTGACGGCCGGCGTCCCGATCTCAGGTCGTGCGCGGACTGCGCCAGCGCGGCCAGGGTTCCGCCGCCACCCGCCAGGGCGACACGGCGGCCCTGTTCGAGCTGCCGTATCACTTCCACCATCGCGCCGACGTTGGTCCGGCACAGGACCGCGTCCGGTCTCGCGGTCTTCGCCAGCTCCGTGGGCAGCGACGGCGAACCGGTGAGCCGGATCGGCGCATCGACGATGGCCAGCCAGCGGTTGGCCTCCTCGGCCAGCGCGGGGCCGAAGCGGAATGACCGCGACAGGGTCAGCTGTCTGCCGTCGAAGGTGCTCATCACGTCGCGCGCTCCGCGCCAGCCGTAGATGGCCTGCGCGGAATCCCCGACCAGGACGAGCTGGGCGTGGCCGCGCTGGGCGGTGAAGACCTGCTCGACCACGGGGTTGGTGTCCTGCGCCTCGTCCAGCAGGAGGAAGTCCGCCGCGATCTTCGGCTCGTTCAGTGCCCATATCTTCAGGTAGTGGTCGTGCTCGAATCGGACGGTGCCCCGCTCGGGGTGCTGGAGATCCCCCCACGCCTTGCGGGCGAAGGGGAGGACGATCTCCGACAGTTGCGCGTGCGTCCCGTCGGCCTCGACGCCGCGCAGCCGCGGCACATGCTGAGCCGTGAGCTCGGAATCGGCGGACTGGCAGAACTGGGTCACCGTACGCAGTGCCGAGTAGGACAGGGCCTTGTTGCCGATCACACGGGCGCCGATGCGTACGCTCATCCCGGCGTCGATGCCCAGAGCGGCACCGATCCGCCAGCCTGCCTGGCGCGGGGCGTTCAGCCGGGTCTGGTAGTTCCTGCCGACGGACGCGTATGCGAGGGCGTGTGCCGTACCGCACGTGACGTGGTCGGGGAATCGCTGGCCGGCGTCCCGCGCGATGGCCTTGTTGAACGCGATGTAGCGGCCTTGCCGACACGGAGGCCGTCCGCGTGGCGGCGTGCAGCGGGCGAGCATGGCGAGTGTCGTGGTCTTGCCCGTGCCCGCTCCGGCCTGGATCACGAGGTGATCGCCGGTTCGGAAGGCGTCCGCGGCGGCGGTCTGCTCGGCTGTCGGCTGGTTCATGATTCACTCCTCGCGCCGTGGCGTTCTCGTCACTGTGCGTGACGACTGGATCGACGGTAGCCCATAGCGAGCTCGCCGTGGGATTTCTTTCGCGGCCTGTGGATAACTTCGGCCGGACCGTCGCCGACGACGGCGTTGTCAGTGCCGTCTGCTTCCATCGATCTCACGCGGCCGAAGCGATCGCGGTCCGGCGTCCCGTGCCGCGGGCGCGGGTTCGGCTCCGGTGCGTCACCGACACCGGTGTGCAGCGGAAGGGAGGGGAGCGGCGTGGACGACCGTAAACTCGCAGGTCGGGGTGTGGGGCAAGCGAGGCATGGGCGCTGGACAGCAGCGGCCGGGGCCGGACAGGCGAGAAGGGATCGCCGGGCGCGGGAGGCGCAAGGGGCGCCGGGAAAGGACAGCGGCATGGCGGAGAGCGGGGATTCGGCGAGGCGGTCGACGCGCGCGCTCGGCCTGCCCGCTGCCACGAGTGCTGCGGCCCGCGCCCGCGACGGGCAGCGAGCGAGGGGAGAGCAGAACCCTGTAACCGTCAGCTGCGCTGTGGTCTTCCTGCCCGCCGAGCCGCCCCGAGCCGGCCGGTTCGCCTTCTGGCGCCCGGACGGTGGTCCTCTCCCGGACCTTTCCGTAGCTGTACGTGACAACAGCGGGGGCCCGAGCGGCCCCGAGGAGGCAGAGCCGGGGCCCGCCAGTACGGCGGCACAGACCGTCGAGCTGACGGTTGCGCGTCGGCACGGCAATGGCGCCCGCCGTCGAACGGTCCCTGCCGTGACACTGCCCATCGCCGAGGCCGTACCGCTGCTGGCCCGTGCCCGGCACGATCCGGCCGCTCATCCCGCCGCGGCCTGCTGGGGCGCGGCGGTCCTGCACGCCCTGAACCTGGCCGCGCGCGGTCGGCTCCTGCCCGGGCTGACTGCCCAGGACGCCGACGCCTGGCGAGCCGGGCCGCTGGATCCCGAGGACATGGCGCACCTTCGGGCCATTGCCGCCGCCATGCCGCCCGAGGCGTACGCCGTCCCGCTTCCCGACAGCCGCCCGTTGCAGGTCCACGATCCGGTGCAGCTCGTGCGCGCCCTCGTGGACGCGGTGACGGACGCCCTGCCTCGTACTCCGGCGGCAGCTCACATGATCGGTGCGCCGTTCGCGGCGGTCGCGCCGCAGTATCTGCCCGGCGCGCGCGACTGGGCTGCCGAGGTGGCGGCGGGGGTGGACGCCGGTGTGCGTCTGTCACTGCGGCTCGACCTGGCTGCCCACGGGCTCTTCGACACACGGGATGAGTCCGGGCCTGGTCGGGACGGTGCCGCTGATACGCCCACCGATATGAATGCGACACCGGCCCATGCCGCAGCTGAAGAGCGCAGTGCCGCAGCCGCCATCCTTCAGGTGCACAGTCTCACCGACCCCACGCTCGTCACCGATGCCGGACAGCTGTGGGAGGGGGAGGGGCCCGATCACTTCGGCCCCCGCGCCCGGGCCGACACACTGCTCGCGCTGCGCCGGGCGGCCCGCGTCTGGCCTCCGCTGGCCCGCTTCCTGGAGCGGCCGGTTCCCGACATCCTCCCCTTGGCGGAGGAGGAGCTGTACGAACTGCTGGGTGACGCGGCGCCCCGCCTGGCCGCTGCCGGAGTCGCCGTGCACTGGCCGAAGGAACTGGCCCGCGGGCTGACCGCGGCCGCCGTCATCCGCCCGGCCCCCGGCACCGCGGCCGACGGGTTCGGTTTCTTCGACACCGAGAAGCTGCTCCAGTTCCGCTGGCAGGTGGCCCTCGATGGCCTGCCGCTGTCCGAGGCGGAGATGGACACCCTGGCAGAGGCCCACCGGCCCGTGGTGCGGCTGCGTGATCAATGGGTGCTGGTCGATCCGGCGCTCGTCCGCAAGGCCCGCAAGCGCGAACTGGGCTACCTGGACCCGGTCGACGCCCTCGCCGTGACGCTGAACGGCACGACCGAGGTGGACGGCGAAGAGGTCGAGGTGGTGCCCGTGGGCGCGCTCGCCGCGCTGCGCTCCAGCCTGACCCAGGACGCGCCGGTTCCGCCGCAGCCCGCCGGCCTGCGTGCGACCCTGCGCGACTACCAGCTCCGCGGCCTGGCCTGGCTCGACCGGATGACGTCCCTCGGGCTCGGCGGCTGCCTCGCCGACGACATGGGCCTCGGCAAGACGATCACGGTCATCGCCCTCCACCTGCACCAACGCCCCACCGCTCCCGTCCTCGTGGTCTGCCCGGCGTCCCTCCTCGGCAACTGGCAGCGCGAGATCGAGCGCTTCGCGCCCGGCGTCCCCGTACGCCGCTTCCACGGCACCGGCCGCAGCCTCGAAGACGTCGACGGCGGCTTCGTCCTGACCACGTACGGCACGATGCGGTCGAGCGCCGCCGCACTCGCCGCCCGCACCTGGGCGTGGGTCGTCGCGGACGAGGCGCAGCACGTGAAGAACCCCAAGTCCTCCACCGGCAAGGCACTGCGCGGCATCAAAACCCCGGCCCGTATCGCCCTCACCGGAACGCCCGTCGAGAACAACCTGTCCGAGCTGTGGGCCCTCCTCGACTGGACTACTCCCGGCCTGCTCGGCTCCCTGAAGACCTTCCGCGCCCTGTACGCGCGCGAGGTCGAGGGCGGCGAGGACCCGGAGGCGGCCGAGCGCCTCGCCCGACTGGTCCGCCCGTTCATCCTGCGCCGCAAGAAGTCCGACCCCGGTATCGCCCCCGAGCTGCCGCCCAAGACCGAGACCGACCACCCGGTGGCCCTGGGCCGCGAGCAGGCCGCGCTCTACGAGGCCGTCGTCCGCGAAACGCTGGCCCGGATCGAAACGGCCGAGGGCATCGCCCGGCGCGGCCTGGTCATGAAGCTGCTGACGGCCCTCAAACAGATCTGCAACCACCCCGCGCAGTACCTGAAAGAAGCCGCGCCCGGGCTGGCGGCCCGCTCCGGCAAGCTCGAACTCCTCGACGAACTGCTCGACACGATCCTCGCCGAGGGCGGCGCGACACTGATCTTCACGCAGTACGTGGAAATGGCGCGGCTCCTCGAACGACACCTCACCGCACGCGGCATCGGCAACCAGCTCCTGCACGGCGGTACGCCCGTGAGGCAGCGCGAAGAGATGGTCGACCGCTTCCAGTCCGGCCGCACCCCGGTCTTCCTGCTCTCCCTGAAGGCCGCGGGCACCGGGCTCAACCTCACCCGGGCCGCCCACGTGATCCACTACGACCGGTGGTGGAACCCGGCCGTCGAGGAACAGGCCACCGACCGGGCGTACCGCATCGGCCAGACCCAGCCCGTCCAGGTCCACCGGCTCATCGCCGAAGGCACCGTCGAGGACAACATCGCCGAACTGCTCACCGCCAAGAGAGCCCTGGCGGACGCGGTCCTGACCGGCGGCGAGACCGCGCTCACCGAACTGACCGATGCCCAGCTCGCCGATCTCGTCTCCCTGAGGAGGGCCGCATGAGCCGCCGCCCCCGCCCCTTGCCCGGAGACGGCGCCGGCCGCTTCGGCCGCAGTCCGGCTCCCGGCCCGGACACGCCCAAGGCGGCCCGCCCTGGCCGCATGGACCGCTCCGACCGCTCGCGTACGTTCCCGCCGCTGCCGCAGCGTTCCGGCGCCCGAGGGCTGTTCGCCGAGTCGTGGTGGGGCAGTGCCTGGCTGGACGCGCTGGAGTCCACGGCTCTGGACAGCGCCCGCCTCGCCCGAGGCCGTACGTACGCCCGCGACGGCAACGTCGACACGATCAACATCACCCCCGGGCGCATCGCCGCCACCGTCCGGGGCAGCCGTCCGCGCCCGTACAACGTGGTGATCCGTCTCCAGGAGCTCTCCTCCGGCGAGTGGACCGACCTGCTGGACGCCATCGCCGCCGACCCGGCCCAGCTCACCGCACTATTGGCCAAGGAACTGCCGCGAACCGTCGCCGAATCGGGTGTCCGCCTGCTGCCCGGCCCGGGCGACCTCGTACCGCGCTGCTCCTGCCCCGACCACGGCCACCCCTGCAAGCACGCCGCCGCCGTCTGCTTCCAGGTGGCACGGCTGCTGGACGCCGACCCGTTCGTGCTCCTCCTCATGCGCGGCCGAGGCGAACGCGAACTCCTCGACGAACTGTCACGCCGGAACGCGACCCTCACCGCGCGCGAATCCCGCAGCGCTCAGCTCGCGCCATCGGAGGCAGCTCCCGGGCCGCTGTCGGGTGCCCGCGCCGACGCACGCACGGCAGCTGCCGCAGCGAGCAGGGCGAACAGGGGCACGAGGGAAAGTACGCAGGTCAGGTCCCGAGCGGAAGCGAGTACGGACGCAGAGCATCGCGCAGTCTCGGCGCCGGTGGAACCGGCTGCGGGGCCGCACTCGCCACGCGGCGTGCTCGCCCGTGACGCTCTGGCCGACCGGCTGCTGCCGCCCCTCCCGCCCCCCATGCCCCTTCCGCCGCACCCCGGGCAGGTCCATGCCTTCCCGGATGCCGACGGTCTCCCGCTGGACGCGGATGCCCTCGAATTCCTGGCCACCGACGCCACTGCCCGCGCCCACGCCTACCTGAGCGCCCTCCAAGCCGACATTCCGACACCGTCCGCCGCCTCTCCGGCCTACGGACCGACACCTGCGGCCCGGCCGAGCCACCCCCCGACGTCCGGCATATCGCCCTTCCCCGACCTCACCCCCTGGCAGGACGGCATCCGGCTCGCCGCCACCGCCCACCCCACCGCCGGCCTGACCTCTACCACCCGCGCTCTTTACCGCGACCTCGCCGCTGCCACCGGCCGCAGTGTGACGGACGTGGCGCGCGCCGTCGCCGCCTGGCGCCAGGGCGGCCTCGAAGGACTGACCCTCCTCGACACCACCTGGAACCCGCCCGCCGGCGACTTCGACCGCGCCCGCAGCGCCCTGAAAGCCGCCGACCTGCCCCCCCCCCCCCCCCCCCCCCCCCCCCCCCCCCCCCCCCCCCCCCGCCCCCCCCCCCCCCC
>NZ_LGCW01000091.1:0-7278 GCF_001279365.1 Streptomyces sp. NRRL F-5755
TCAGATGTGTATAAGAGACAGGATGGGGACGGGCCGGACGGCGGGGGCGGGTGGTGGCGGGTACGTCCGTATCGGTTCAGGCGGCGGCCGTGCGTCCGTATCGGTTCAGGCCGCGGCCGTACGTCCGTACCGGTTCACCCCACGGCCGTACGGCTCCACCCTCGCAGCCACCCGTGCACCGCCCAAGCGCACCCGGCGCCCACCGCGTACCAGAACAGATCCGGCGCGTTGAAGGTCGAGCCGAGCACCAGGCGCGCCACCACGCTGCGCCGGGACAGCTCCGCCGGGACGTCGCTGAGCTGCGCGAACTCCACTGCCCAGCTGATGGCCAGGGCCACACCGGCCGCGACCGGCGGCCGGACGCGCGGCGCGGCCACCACCACCAGCGTCTGCACGAGCACGGTATACAGCGCGTCCCCCGCGTACTTGGCGACGTCCGGCCCCAGTCCCGTGCGGGCCGCCCCGGCCCGCACGCCGAGCCCTGCGGCGACGGTCAGCAGCGCCGTGAGGCCCGCCACCAGGCGTGTACGAGCCACGCCGTCCCCCCGTATTCCCCCGTTCGTCACTCCGCCGGGGCCCCCGGCTTCCGGCCGCGCGCCATCACGACGGCCAGCCCGGTGTCCGTGTCACGCCAGAAAGCCACCGCGTCCGCGATGACCTCCTCGGCGACGCTCCAGTCGTCCGGCGCGGCAGCCGCGTACCCCTGCCAGCCGCACACCACCAGCACCCGGCCGCGGTCTGCCGGACACCACGACAGGTCGGTCAGGCAGTCCGCCAGCGCGTCCCAGTTACGGCCGAACCAGTCGGGCAGCCGCAGCGCCCGCGCGCAGCGGTCCATGAACTCCGCCTTGTCCGTGACCCCTTCGAGGTCGAGCAGCGCACCACTCCACCCGGCCGCGCGCGCCGCGTCCAGCGCTTCCTGCGCGGGCCGGTCGTGCGGCCAGGGCACCACCCCGGGGGGCGTAGCGCCGTCGAGCACCGCCGCGAGCGGCCGGGGCACGGGAGCCGTCATCGGAGCACCGCCTTGAAAGTCCGGTAGTGGTCATCGGTGTAGTACGTCTCGTGGCTGTCGCCGGTCACGATCCGGCGCGCGCCACGGTCCTTCGAACCCGGGGTGGGAACCGTGTATTCGTGGTAGTAGCCCCGCTTCTGCCGGGGCAGCAGCCGCTCGTGGTTGCCGAAGACCGTGCCGTCCTTCGGGTACGGGAACGGGCCCTTCGCGTCGATCAGCCGCAGCGTCTCACGAGCCTGCGCGGGCAGCCGGCCGGCCGGTACGGTCGCCATGCCGCGCGCCCACTCCGGCGCCGTGGCGCTCCCCGAGGGCGCCCCGTGCGTGGGCTTCGCGCTCCCCTGCCCGCCACCGCCTCCGGAACAGCCGGACACCAGCAGCAGAACGCAGGCCAGCAGCGCGGCGAGCACGCCGGCGGCAGCACGGGGAGCGGAACGGATCACCATGCGCCGATGCTGTCACAGGGCGGCACGGGGTGCGCGCCCGCGTCCGTACAAGATCACACCCCGCGTCCGTACAAGATCACATCACGGCCGGCGCTGGACACGCGCCCGCATGCGAACCCGACCACCCACGGCCGCCCGCAGGGCTCACGAACCGTCCGGGTCGGCCCGCTCCAGCGCCGGACGTGGGCCGGGGCCCGTCTCCAGCAGCAGATGATCGGCGGCGGCCGTGTCCGTCACCAGGCTGGTCACCAGCCCGGACCGCAGCACCGCGCCGATCGCCGCCGCCTTGCGCCGGCCGCCCGCGATCGCCACGACCTCGGGGATGCGGCGCAGCCGGTCCGCCTCGACGGTGATGCACCGCTCGCCCAGGTCCCGCCCGATCCGGCGGCCCTCGGCGTCGAAGAGGTGCGCGGACATCTCGGCGGCGGCGCCCAGCGAGGCGTAGTGCTCCCGCTCCTGCTCCGTGAGCATGTCGTAGACGGTGGAGATGCCCGGCGCCCAGGAGCCGATGGAGACGCAGGCGACGGTGACCTTGTCGAAGTACTCGAACGCGCGGGCGATGCCGGTCTGGCCGCGCAGGGCGGCGGCGGTCGCCGGGTCGGGCAGCAGCATCGGCGCGTAGATGGGGTGCGCCTCGCCGCCCGAGACGTCGGCGGCGCGGCGCACCGCCTCGACCGACCCGCGGTCCGCGGTCCCGGCGTCGTACACACCGGTCAGCTGCACGACCGTGCACGGCGGGAGGCGGTGCAGCGCGGCCGCCATGTGGATGGTGGACCGGCCCCAGGCGAGACCGAGCACGTCCCCCTCCGTCACCAGTTCCCCCAGCAGGTCGGCCGCGACCTCGCCGAGGTTCTCCGGGTCCGGGGCGTCGTCGGCCGCGTCGGCGGGCGACTCCACCACGACCGCGTGCCGCAGGCCGTAGCGGGCCCGCAGCGCGTCGGACCGTTCGGCGTCCAGCTCCGCCGGGACGCGGATCTCGATCCGTACGAGGTCACGCTCCAGCGCCGTCTCCAGCACCCGGGCGACCTTGAAGCGGCTGACGCCGAACTCCTCGGCGATCTGGATCTTGGACTTGCCCTCTAGGTAGAAGCGGCGGGCCATGGCCGCGGCCTGCACCAGCTCGGCGGGGCCCATTGCGGACTGTGGGCGGCTGGCAACCACGAGATTCTCCCCTTGTGCGCACCTGATCGAGTCTTTGCTCATCCTTGCAGAAACCCGAGGTGGTCGGGGACCATCACCGCCCTGGTCATCGTGAACGCTCGGTGGCGGTGACACCAAGAAACACCGGCGTGCGGTCCGTGCGCGGGACCGTACACACCACGTGCGGCGCCGGTGCCCGCGGCCGGTCCGCGGGCACCCCTGCGTCGAAGGCGCTGCGTCAGTGCGCGCAGGCCCAGCCGGCCCCGGCCGTCGCGGCCTCGGCCTGCGCCCGCAGCTCGCGCACCGCCTTGGCAGGGTCGTCCGCCCCGTACACCGCCGAACCCGCGACGAAGACGTCCGCGCCGGCCTCCGCACACCGCTCGATCGTGGACGTCGAGACACCGCCGTCCACCTGGAGCCACATCTGCAGGCCGTGCTTGGAGATCAGCTCCCGGGTCCGGCGGATCTTCGGCAGCATGATGTCCAGGAACGCCTGCCCGCCGAAGCCCGGCTCCACGGTCATGATCAGCAGCATGTCCAGCTCGGGCAGCAGATCCTCGTACGGCTCGACCGGCGTGGCCGGCTTGAGCGCCATCGAGGCCCGCGCCCCCTTGGCCCGGATCTCCCGCGCCAGCCGTACGGGCGCGGCCGCCGCCTCCGCGTGGAAGGTCACCGACCCGGCACCCGCCTCGATGTACTGCGGCGCCCACCGGTCCGGGTCCTCGATCATCAGATGCAGATCGAGCGGGGTGTCCGTCGCCTTGCTCAGCGCCTCGACGACCGGAGCACCCAGCGTCAGATTCGGCACGAAGTGGTTGTCCATCACATCGACATGCAGCCAGTCGGCGCCCTCGACGGCCTTCGCCTCCTCGGCGAGCCGGGCGAAGTCTGCGGACAGGATGCTGGGGTTGATCAAGGCCATGCCTCCAGTATGTCCCCTTGCCGACGGGGGGACTAAGGGGGTGGGTGGGGCACACGGCCGTGGCCCGGCTCCCGCCGCCCCGGGGCCCTACGCCGTCCGCCGCAACAGCGCCAAGTACATCGCGTCCGTACCGTGCAGATGCGGCCACAGCTGTACGTCCGGCCCGTCGCCCAGGGCGGGTACGCCCGGCAGCAGCGGGCGGGCGTCGATCCACTCCGCGGTCACGTCCGCGCCGCCCCGTGCCTTGAGGACGTCCTCCACCACGGCGCGCGTCTCGGCCAGGTGCGGTGAGCAGGTCGCGTAGCCGACCACGCCGCCGACGCGGACCGAGAGCAGGGCCTGGCGCAGCAGTTCGCGCTGGAGCGGGGCGAAGCCCTCCAGGTCCTCCGGGCGGCGCCGCCAGCGGGCCTCCGGGCGCCGCCGGAGCGCGCCGAGGCCGGTGCACGGGACGTCCATCAGGACACGGTCGAAGGAGCCGGGGCGCCACGGCGGGCGGGTGCCGTCGGCCGCGATGACCTCGTACGGGCCAGGGTTGCCCGCCAGCGAACGCGCCACCAGGCGGGCGCGGTGCGGCTGCTTCTCGGAGGCGAGCAGCCGGGCGCCGCGCTGCGCGGCGAGCGCGCCCAGCAGTGCGGCCTTGCCGCCCGGACCGGCGCAGCCGTCGAGCCAGGTGCGGTCGGCGCCTTCGAGGGGCGCGTTGGCCAGGGCCACCGCGACGAGCTGGCTGCCCTCGTCCTGCACACCGGCCCGGCCCTCCCGTACCGCGTCCAGGGCGCCGGGCTCGCCGCCCTCGGCGAGCCGTACCGCGTACGGGGACCAGCGGCCCGGCAGGGCGCTCTCCTCCCCCACGGCCTCGATCAGTTCCTCGGGGGTGGACCGCCCGGGCCGGGCCACGAGCGTGACCTCGGGCCGCTCGTTGTCGGCCGCCAGCAGGTCCTCCAGGCCCGCGCGCCCGCCGCCGAGGGAGTCCCAGAGCGCCGAGACGACCCACCGCGGGTGCGCGTGCACGATCCCGAGATGCTCCTCGGGGTCCTCGTCGTACTCCGGCGCGACCCGCTCCAGCCACCCGTCCAGGTCATCCGCGGCGATCTTCCGCAGCACGGCGTTGACGAACTTCGCGCGCCCGTCGCCCAGCACCACGCGGGCCAGCTCGACACTGGCGCTCACCGCGGCGTGCGTCGGGATGCGCGTACCGAGCAGCTGGTGCGCGCCGAGCGAGAGCACGTCCAGCACCGGCGGGTCCACCTCGCGCAGCGGCCGGTCCACGCACCGCGCGATGATCGCGTCGTACGTACCCTGCCACCGCAGCGTGCCGTACACCAGCTCGGTGGCCAGCGCCGCGTCCCGCCCGTCGAAGTCCCCGTTCTCCCGCGCCTTGCGCAGCATCGGCGGCAGCACCAGGTTCGCGTACGCGTCCCGCTCGTCGACGGCCCGCAGCGCCTCGAAGGCGAGTATCCGAACCGGGTCCTTACGGGGGCGGCGATAGGGCTTGCTGGGACGACGCGACTGGCCACTCACGGGAAATGTGCTCCGCTGCTGTACGGGAAGAAGTTCGAACCCAAGCCTACGTGGCGCCGGGAGGAGGGGGTGGAGGCGCTGGGCCCGTGACCGGCGACGACGGCCTTGGGGGCCTGGGGTGGGCGCTGGGGTCCTGGGGGCGTGCCCTTGGTTTCTGAGTCCGAGCCCTGGCCTCCTGGATCCGAGCCCTGGGGCTCTGGGGCCCTGCCCTCAGTCCCCCAACCGCTCCGCGTCCCCGATCCGCACTCCCCGGGCCCAGTCCGCGCCGCGCATCGGCTTCTTGCCCTGCGGCTGGACCCACAGCAGTTCCACCGCGTGACTGCCCGTACCCACGTACACCGCCTTCTTGGTGACGGCGAGTTCGCCCGGCGCCAGGTCCGTACGGTCGGCCACCAGGCCCACCGACATCAGCTTCAGCCGCTCGCCGCGGAACAGCGTCCACGCGCCGGGCGCGGGCGCGCACCCGCGCACGACCCGGTCCACCCGCAGGGCGGGCGCCGTCCAGTCCACCTTCGCGTCCTCGACCTCCAGTTTCGGCGCGAGGGTGATGCCCTCACCCGGCTGCGGCACCGGCTGCAGCGTGCCGTCCTCGATGCCGTCCATGGTGGCGGCCAGCAGCCCCGCCCCGGCGAGGGCCAGCCGGGTCAGCAGGTCGCCGCTGGTGTCGGTCGGCCGTACCTGCTCCGTGATCACCCCGAACACCGGCCCGGAGTCCAGCCCTTCCTCGATCTGGAACGTGGAGGCGCCGGTCACCTCGTCACCGGCCAGCACCGCGTGCTGCACCGGCGCCGCGCCGCGCCACGCGGGCAGCAGCGAGAAGTGCAGATTGACCCAGCCGTGCGCGGGAATGTCCAGGGCCGCCTTGGGCAGCAGCGCCCCGTAGGCGACGACCGGGCAGCAGTCCGGCGCGATCTCCCGCAGCCGGGCGAGGAAGTCCTCGTCGCGCGGCTTGGCGGGCTTGAGCACCTCGATGCCGGCCTCCTCGGCGCGTTCGGCGACCGGGCTGGCGACCAGCCGGCGGCCACGGCCGGCGGGGGCGTCGGGCCGGGTGACGACGGCGACGACCTCGTGCCGGTCCGAGGCGATCAGGGCATCCAGGGCGGGTACGGCGACCTCGGGGGTGCCGGCGAAGACGAGCCTCATGGGTGGCGTACTACCTCTCACACGCTGCGGAACGGCGCACCAGTCTATGGGCCACCCCTTCGAGGGGGCGCGCGAACAGACGCGCGCCCCACATTGGAGCCCGTACGCCCCCATACCGTGACCAGAGCCACTGCTGTTGCGTTGGTCAAGCAGCATTGACCGAGCCGGGCCGCCCTCGCGGCCCGCTCGTTTACCTGCTTGTCACGTTCCTCTGCACATCCAACGCCGGTTCGAGAGGCTTGTTCATGGCCGACCACGCAACCCACGACGCCCAGGCGCGCGCCAGCCTGCACCTACTGGTACGGGACATCGAGCGGGTCCGCCGGCAGGTGGACGCCCTGCGCACCCTGACCGCTCAGCTCGGCAACGTCTACCGACCGCGGCGCACCGGCCCGTCCGCGGGCTTCGTCGTCTACGGGCGCGCCCCAGCCCCGACCGTACGTCTCGCCCAGGAACTGCGCGACAGCGTCGAAACCCTCGTCACGGCGGCGGTGGACTTCGACCGCTCGCTGGGCTTCTCCTGGGATGCGGTGGGTTCGGCCCTCGGCGTCACGAAACAAGCCGTGCACCGCCGTTACGGCGCCCGCCGCTCCACCGCCCAGCCCGGCTCCGAGAACAGCGAGGGAGTCCGTACGGCCGAACCGTCCGGCGCCCGCAGCCTGGCCGTCTCCCCCGGCCTGCCCGCCGCACCGTCGGTGCCCGCCGCCCGTACGCTCCCGGGCCAGTCCCCGGTCCCGTCCCGCGAAGAGGCCCGCCCCGGCGCCTTCCCCGGCCCCCGCAACGGCTGACCACCCCCACACCCCGCCCCGGCTCCTCCCCCGGGGCGGTTTCTTTCCCCGCCTCCGTTCCCGGCCTGCATACCAGTCCCGTACTGCCGGCCCCAGGCAGCCGCACACGCGGGGCTGCCTACGTGGAGCCGTGCTCGTACGAGCGCAAGGGGCCGCCGACGGCGCTTGCTAGCCCGGCGGAATTTCGCCGGACCCGAAGCCCGCGCCCAGGAGCCTCGGGGCCCGCCCAGGATCCTCGGGCCCTCGCCCAAAAGCTCCGGGTTCTCCCCAAGGTTTCCGGGCCCCAGATTCCCCGGGCCCTCCTAGGAGGAC
>NZ_LGCW01000092.1:0-91623 GCF_001279365.1 Streptomyces sp. NRRL F-5755
GGTGCGGCTTGTGCACTGGGCGGGGGTGCCGCTGCCGTTCGAGGGGGGGGGTTTTGGGGCCGCGTTGTTGTTCGCCGTGCTGACCTGCGTGCCGGACGCGGCGGCGCAGCGGGAGATCGCCGGGGAGCTGGGGCGGCTGGTGCGGCCGGGCGGGGTGGTGTACGTGAGTGATGTGCCGTTGCAGAGCGACCGGCGCAATCTGACGCGGTACGAGGAGTACGCGGCCCGGTACGGGACGTACGGCGTATTCGAGACGCCCGACGGCGGGGTGTTCCGGCACTCCACCCCGGACCATCTGCGCGGCCTGCTGGAGACGCACGGCTTCACGGTGGAGGCCGAGCGCTCGAACACGGTCCCGACCATGGACGGGCATACGGTCGAGCGTCTTCAGCTCGTCGGGCGGCGGCAGCGCTGAGCGGCAGCCCTGACAGGTGGGCGGAGATCCGCCAGAAGCGCCCTAGCCGCCCAGGAGATGGTTGAGCCCGAAGACCTGGTCCGTCTTGTCGGACTCCCAGGAGGGCGGCACGTCCGCCCCGCCGCAATGGTTGACGGCATCGACGATCGGTACTTGCGCCAGCAGCCCCTGCGCGGAACCGCTGCCGTTCGAGGAATGGCCGCGGGGCTTCGCGTGTGCTCCGTGGTTGGCGCACGTGTTGGTGAACGACGGGGACGCGATGACGATGATTCCGCCGGCTGCCGCGGGGGACGCCGTTGCGAGCCCTGTTCCGATCACTGCTGCGGGCACGGCGAGCGCTGTGACTGCCCTGCCTGCGACTGCCCTGCTGGTGGCCATGTCGTGCGAACGATCGCCAGGGCGACGGGTCACTGTGCAGGGATCCGTCGCCCTGGCGCGCGTCGATCCCCGCCTAGGAGGCGGGCCCGACCGGCAAAATCAGGTCGAGATGGGTGGCGTCCGGGGTGGGGCGGCGGGTTTCGTCGGGCTGCCAGCCGTGGCGGGTGTAGAAGGCGCGGGCGCGCTGGTTGTGCCAGTACACCTCCAGGTGGGCGGTGGTGATGCCGTCCGACTGCCAGCCCGCGACGCAGGTGCGGTGCAGCGCGGTGCCGATGCCGCCGCGCCAGTTGTCGGGGTCGACGTGGAGCTGGAAGAGCTTGACGGTGTCCGCGGGCGCGCCGTCCTCGCGGCGGTAGGAGGCCACGCCGACGATGGCCCCCTCCCGCTCCGCGCACAGCACGGTCGCGTCCGGCCGGGCGAGGTTGCGTCCCCAGCCCTCGCGCCAGCGGCCGCGTTCGGCCGGGGAGTCCAGCTGCGCGTCCGGTACACGGCCGCGGTAGTACGTCGCGCGGGCGCGCGCGTGCAGGTCGGTGATGACGTCGAGGTCGGCGGCCGTGGCGTGCCGGATGGTGGTGCCGGGGGTATCCGGGGTACGGGGCAGCGGCACGTGCGTCATCCTTCGTAGCGGCCGTCGACACGGCGGGGCAGGCGGAGCGGGTTGTCCTCGCGCAGTTCGGGCGGGAGGAGGGCGGGCGGGGTGTCCTGGTACGCGACGGGGCGCAGCCAGCGTTCGACGGCCGTGCCGCCTACGGAGGTCGAGGTGGAGGTGGTGGCCGGGTAGGGGCCGCCGTGGTGCTGGGCGGGGGCCACGGCGACGCCGGTCGGCCAGCCGTTGACGACCACGCGCCCGGCCAGCGGGGTGACCGCGGCCAGCAGCCGCGCGCCGCGCCCCGTACCGCCACCGGAAACACCGAGCCCCGCGCCGTCCCCCGCACCCTCCGCCCCGCACTCCCCCGCCCCCAGCTGGAGCGTCGCCGTGAGGTTGCCGGGCAGCCGGGCCAGTACGGCGCCGATCTCGGCCTCGTCGGTGTAGCGCGCGAGGACGGTGACCGGACCGAAGCACTCCTCCAGGAGCAGGTCGTGGGCGCCGCCGTCGGCGAGCCGGTCCGCCGGTACGGTCAGGAAGCCCGCGCCGACGGTGTGCTCGCCGCCCGCGCCGGGTGTCACGGGCGCTTCGACGCCGGGCAGCGCGGTACGTTCCCGTACGCCGTCCACGAAGGCGTCCCGCATACGGTGGTCCAGCAGTACCCCGGCCTCGGTGGCGCTGACCGCGTCCGCGAGCGCCCGTTCCAGCCGGTCGCCCGCCGGGCCCCGCGGTGCCAGGACGAGGCCCGGCTTGACGCAGAACTGGCCGGTGCCGAGGGTCATGGAGCCCGCCAGGCCGGCGCCGATCTCCTCGGCGCGCTCCTCGGCGGCGGCCTCGGTGACCACGACCGGGTTGAGGCTGCCCAGTTCGCCGTGGAAGGGGATCGGGTGCGGGCGGGCGGCGGCCGCGTCGTACAGCGCGCGTCCGCCGCGTACCGAGCCGGTGAACCCGGCCGCCGCGACGAGCGGGTGCCGGACCAGCTCGATTCCCGCCTCGAAGCCGTGCACCAGACCGATCGCACCTTCCGGTACGCCCACCTCGGCGGCGGCACGGCGCAGCAGGGCGGCGCTCAGTTCGGAGGTGGCCGGGTGGTCGGGGTGGGCCTTGACGACGACCGGGCAGCCCGCGGCGAGGGCGCTGGCGGTGTCGCCGCCGGGTACGGAGAAGGCGAGCGGGAAGTTGCTGGCCGCGTAGACGGCGACGACGCCGAGCGGGATCTTGTAGCGGCGCAGGTCGGGGCGGGGCGGGGTGAGCGCGGGGTCGGCGTGGTCGATCCGTACGTCGAGGAAGGCGCCCTCCTCGACCAGGTCGGCGAAGGCCCGCAGCTGGTAGGTCGTGCGGGCGAGTTCACCGGTCAGCCGCGCGGGGCCGAGCGCGGTCTCGGCGTCGGCGGCCTCGACGATCCGCTCGCCGGCGCCGTCCAGTTGGCCGGCGGCCCGGCGCAGCAGGGCGGCCCGTACGGTGCGGTCGGCGAGCGCGTCACGGGCGTCGTGCGCGGCCCGTACGGCGGCGTCGACCTCGGCGGACGTGGCCTCCACCGCAACCTGCTCGCGCTGCTTCCCGGTTCGGGGGTCGACACTCCAGACTGGTGCTGCTGCCACCGCGCATTCCTCCCAGTGAGCTGTCCGGCGAACTGGTGCCGCGCCCAGGAGCCGTTCGATATGCTGAACGCCGTCCCAGGTGGTGAATGTGACCGTCCGCCGGGACTCTATGGCTGTCCGAACTGAGGGGTCAAGGCCGATGTCCGCTGCCGAGACCACCGGAGCGCAGGTCAAGTCCGCTGTGCGCACGGTGGAGTTGCTGGAGTACTTCGCCGGCCGCCCCGGCATGCACAGCCTGGCCTCCGTCCAGGAGGCCGTCGGCTATCCGAAGTCCAGCCTGTACATGCTGCTGCGCACCCTCGTCGACCTGGGCTGGGTGGAGACCGACGCCACCGGCACCCGGTACGGCATCGGCGTGCGCGCCCTGCTGGTCGGCACCTCGTACATCGACGGCGACGAGGTGGTGGCCGCCGCCCGCCCCTCGCTGGACCGGCTCGCCGACGACACCACCGAGACCATCCACCTGGCCCGGCTGGACGGCACCAACGTCGTCTACCTCGCCACCCGCCAGTCCCAGCACTATCTGCGCCCGTTCACCCGTATCGGCCGCCGGCTGCCCGCGCACTCCACGTCCCTGGGCAAGGCGCTGCTCGCCACGTACACCGACGAGCAGATCCGCGCCCTCCTCCCGGAGAAGCTGGACGCCCTCACCGAGCACACCGTCACCGACCGCGAGCAGCTCATCGAGGAACTGCACCTGGTGCGCGAGCTGGGCTACGCGGTGGACCGCGAGGAGAACACGCTGGGCCTGCGCTGCTTCGGCGTGGCGATTCCCTACCGCACCCCGGCGCGGGACGCGGTCAGCTGCTCGGTGCCGGTGGCCCGGCTGACCCCGGCGCACGAGCAGCTGATCAAGGACGCGCTGTTCGACGCCCGCGACCGCCTGACGCTGGCCACCCGACGCCTTTGAAGCCCGACACCGCACGGATGCGCGGGGCGCGGCTGCTGCTCGGCCGCTGGGTGCACCTCATCCTCGGCGGCGCCCTGCTGACACCGTTCTTCCTCCTGGCGGCGCTCGTCATCCCGCTGGTCTTCGACGACGTGAACCCCTTCAACGACTTCCCCTGGCAGTTCGCCGCGTTCGCCGTCGCGCTGCCGCTCGCCGCCCTCGGCGCGCTGCTCTTCCCGCTGCTGCGCACGCTGGAGGCGACGGCGGCGCGGTCGCTGTGCGGCCTGCCCGCCGACGTGGCGGCCGAACTGACCGAGGAGCCCGCCGATTCGTGGGCGGCCCGGCGGCGTACGGCCCTGTGGTTCGTGGCGCACCTGACGGCCGGCGGCATCGTCAGCGGGATGACGCTGGCGGCGCCGCCCGCCGCCGTGGCTCTGCTCCTGCTGCCGGTCGCGGACCCGCTGCGGCACGAGGAGCTGGGCTGGCCGAATCTGGCCGGCGGCCTGCTCGGCCCGCTGACCGGAATCGGCCTGCTCGCCCTGGTGGCGGGCACCACCTGGGCGGGCGGCCGGCTGCTGGCCCGTGGGGCGCCCGCGCTGCTCGGCCGGACGCCCGCCGACCGGCTGGCCGCGGCCGAACGCCGGGCCGCCGACCTCGCCTCCCGCAACCGCCTCGCCCGCGAACTGCACGACTCCGTGGGGCACGCGCTCAGCGCGGTCACCCTCCAGGCCGGCGCGGCCCGCCGGGTGCTGGACCGCGACCCGGAGTTCGTACGGCAGGCGCTCACCGCCATCGAGGAGACCACCCGCGACGCGGTCGCCGAACTCGACGCCGTGCTGGGCCTGCTGCGCGAGGACGGCGACAGCCGGTCCACCGCGCCCGCACCCACGCTGGACGACCTGGACGGACTGCTGGCCCGCACCCGCGCCGCCGGGCTCCGGATCACCGCGGACGTCGACGACGGCTGCGGGCGGCTGCCGCCGCTGGTCTCGCGGGAGGCGTACCGGATGGTGCAGGAGGGGCTCAGCAACGCGCTGCGCCACGCCGGGGCCGTACCGGTCGGACTGCGGATCACGGTCGGCGCGGAGGAATTGACGATCACGATGGAGAATCCGGTGAAGGAAGCGGTGACGCAGGTGGAGGGGGACGTCGCGACGGGCCGGGCCCGTCCCGGCGGCGGGCGCGGCCTGCCCGGCATCGCCGAGCGCGCCCGCCTGCTGGGCGGCGAGGCGCGGGCCACCGGCCGGGACGGCGTGTGGCGGCTGACCGTACGGCTCCCGCTGGAGGCGGCCCGGTGAGCGGCGCGGACGGCGGCGCCCCGCCGGAAGGCCGCGGCCCGCTGCGCATCGTGCTCGCCGACGACGAGCGGATGGTCCGTACGGCGCTCCGCGCGATCCTCGGCGCCGAGCCGGACCTGGAGGTGGTCGGCGAGGCGGCCACCGGCGCCGAGGCCGTGCCGATGATCCGCGAACTGCGCCCGGACGTCGTGCTGATGGACGTCCGGATGCCGGAGATCGACGGCATCCGCGCCACCGAGCAGGTACTGGCGGGCATGGCCGAACCGCCCCGCATCCTGGTGGTGACGACCTTCGAGAACGACGCGTACGTGTACGACGCGCTGCGCGCCGGAGCGCACGGCTTCCTGCTGAAGCGGGCCGGGGTGGAGGACCTCGTGCAGGCGGTACGGATGGTGGCGCGCAGCGACTCGCTGCTGTTCCCCGCGGCCGTACGGGAGCTGGCCGCCCGGTATGCGGGGGCGCGGGCCGCGCGGGAGTCGGCGCGGGCGCTGCGGGCGCGGCTGTCCGACCGCGAGGCGGACGTGCTGCGCCTGATGACCAAGGGCCTGACGAACGCGGAGATCGCGGACCGGCTGACGGTCGGCCCGGCGACGGTCAAGACGCATGTCGCGGGGGTGCTGGCCAAGCTGGGGGTACGGGACCGCACCCAGGCGGTGATCGCGGCGTACGAGAGCGGGTTTGTACGGCCGGGGTGAGGCACGGCAGGAGGCCCGCGTTCACCCGTCCGAACACCCTCCGTAACACCCGATTACGCAGCGCCACTATCACATTCCGCGGGAAAAAGCTGTCACCCGTTCATCCCAATTTCCCCGGTCACCGAACGTCATCGCCGCCCCGCCGCTGACCTGCCCAAACGTAGCCGATCATGCGCGACACGCCGGTATGCGCCGGGAGTTCTGACCCCGCGTCAGCAGGCTCCCGGACCGCCCGGCCGCTTACCTCGGATTCAGGAGGCGCGGAACTCCCCCAACTTCCCTTGCGGTGCGCTCCTGTGCCGCGTCCGCGCTTCGTGGAGGTTCGTGTCATGCGATCCACTCGCGTTCTCACCGGTGCCGCCCTGTCCATAGCCGCCCTCGGACTGTCCGCGAGCTCCGCGTTCGCCGGGGACTTCGGCAAGATCGAAGTGACCCCGAACCCGGTGAAGGCCGGAAACTCGGTCAACCTCAACAGCAGTGACTGCGGCAAGAACGGCTCGGCCACCGTCGACGCCAGCACGCTGGGCGCCGGCAAGGTCACCCTGTCCTCGAAGGGCCAGACGCACCCCGAAAACGTGCAGGGCTCCCTGCGGGTGCCGTCGAGCACGAAGGCGGGCAACTACGGCATCGGCGGCAAGTGCTCCAACGGCCGGGAGATCACCGGCACGGTGCGGGTCGGCTCCGGTCCGAGCGGCAAGACCCGGACCGGCATCGGTACCACCAGCGAGGGCTCCGACACCACGGAGATCGCCGCGGGTGCGGGCGTACTGCTGGCGGCCGCCGCCGGTGGCGTATGGATGGTGCGCCGCCGTCGCGCGGACGACTCGGCCTGACCGGACGCCCACCAGCACCGGACCGGCACCGCCGGACCGGACGCCCCCACCTCCCGGACACGCCTGCCGTGACCGGGAGGCCGGGGCGTATCCGGCGCGATCGCCGCCCGCTTGGTCCCGGCACGTCCCGGACCGTACGACCGCACGCCCCGCACCCCGGACGCAGTCCGCAGCAACGCACCCCCGGAGGCCGACAGCCATGGGAACCACCCGCCGCTTCCGCGGTGACCAAGGCCTGATAGCCCTGCTCACCGCGGGTGCGATGTGTACCGGCATATGGCTGATCGGCCACGGCGCCGAGGCCCAGGCGCCGCCGCCGCAGCCCTCCGCCGACCAGGGGTTCGCCGGTCCCGGGGCCGCCCGGCCGTCCGCGGCCCCCGCTCCGCCGCCCCCGCCGATGCCCGCCTCCCGGCCGCTGCGGGTCCGCATCCCGTCGCTCGGCGTCAACGCGCCGCTGACCGGCCTCGGCCTCGACGAGAACGGCAGCCTGGCCACCCCTCCGGAGGGGGACCGGAACCTGGCCGGCTGGTACGAGAACGGCACCACCCCCGGCACCACCGGCACCTCGCTGATCGCCGGCCACGTCGACACCCGGTCGGGCCCCGCCGTCTTCTACAACCTCGGCGCGCTGAAGAAGAACCACACCATCGAGGTGGTCCGCGCGGACGGCCGGACCGCGGTCTTCTCCATCGACGCCGTCGAGGTCTACGACGGCAACGACTTCCCGGACAAGAAGGTCTACGGCCCGGCCGACCGCCCCGAACTACGGCTGATCACCTGCGGCGGCGGCTTCAACAAGGCCCGGCAGGAGTACCTGGGCAACGTGGTGGCCTTCGCCCACCTCACCGCCACGAAGCGGGAACCGGGGAAGCGCGAGCCGGTGCCGCACAGCGACGACGGCAGCGGCAACCACAGCGGCAGCGGCTGAGCCACCCGCCGCGGGCCCCGCCCCTCAGGCCGGAATGCGGTTGCCGCGCCCGTTGAGCGCCATCCGGTTCCAGGTGTGGCGACGGCCGCGTACCGCCACGGAGTAGCCGTAGAGCAGTTCCGGGTCGCACATGCCCGGCAGGAAGGCGTCCCCGAAGTGGTGCGCGTCCACCCCGATCTCCTTCGCGGTCAGCGCCAGTCGGGGCACGATGTCGGCGTGCGCGCCCTCCTGGCTCGTACCGATCGACCCCATCACCACCGCCCCCGCGTCCTGCACGGCGGCGGCCGCCTCGGCCGCCCGCTCCTTGGTGAGGCCGGGCATGGTGCCGGGCAGCGGCAGGACGACGCCGTCGGCGCCCGCGTCCACCAGCGCGGTCAGCCGCCCGGCGGTGACCCGCTCCGGGTGTCCCGCGTGGTGCATCTTGCCGGACCACAGCGCCACATCGTCGCCGAGCACGCGGCGCAGTTCGCCGGTGACACGGGCCAGGCCGTCGAAGCTGCCGCCGGTGCCGGGGTTGGCGGTCAGACAGAGCAGGGCGGCACCCATGTCGACCAGCCGGCGGGCCTGCTCCGGACCGGCCCGGCGGATCTCCGGCACATCGCCGGGTTCGAGGTTGACGCCGATCGGGCGGCCCACGTACGAGGCCAGGTCGGCGAAGCTGCTGAACGTGCCGAGGCCCGGCAGCCGCAGACACTCCCCGTCCCAGGCCCGCTCGACGAGGTTGAGGATCACGATGTCCGCGCCGAAGGCGGAGACCAGCTCGATGTTGTGCACGCCGGCGGCGCCGCCGGGGTGCGGGGAGAGGGCGGCGCGCTCGGCGAAGACCTCGGCGACCATCGTGCGGCCCTCCGCCGCCGCGACCGCCTCGGTCAGCTCCCGGCCCCGCAGCGAGGCCAGTTCCTCCCGGTCGAGGTCGAGGATGCGCTGTGTCATGGCGTTCCTTCCAGGGTCTCTCGTGGTCGTACGCGGCCCGGGGCATGCCGCGTGAGGCACGGGGCCGCGGTACGGAACGCGTTGTAGTAGATCACCGCGCGGTACGGGACGGCCGGAACGAGCGGGGCGGTTTTCGTGGCGTCCCGGGGCGGTGATACGCGTATTTACCGTCGACGGGTTTTCGTCCGTCCGGCGGGATTCCTCCCCTTCTGCCGCCTCTCGACGGGAATTCAGGCCACGGAATTCCGGGCGGCATTCCGCCGTACGGTTGCCAGCTCGCGCCGTACGGCCGCCAGGTCGCCGTCAGCGGCCAGGCCCGCGTGGTAGAGCCGCAGTTCGCCGGCGCCGAGGGCGGCGGCGCGCGCGGCGTCGGCGGCGAGGGTGCCGGGGCTGCCGCCCATGGCGGTGACGATGGTGAGGTTGGCGGCGAGGACGGGGGCGTCGGGCGTGGCCGGGTGCGCCCGTACCGCCGCGAACGGCGTCAGCGCGTCGGCACGGGCCGCGTCGTCGCCCGTACACGGCACCACCACCCCGTCGGTGTCCGCGAGGACGTCCGCCGGGTCGGCGCCCACGTTCGCGCCGCAGCGGTGCGGGGCCGGGTCGGCGTGCAGCAGCACCCGGAAACGGTCGCCCGCCGCGCCGCGTACGGCGGCGACGACCTCCTGCCGCAACGTGCGCGCGACAGCGTCCCGCCAGCCCCGTACCAGCCCGGACAGCTCACCCCCGAGCAGCTTCTCCACCTCGCGCCACTCCCCCGCCCGGCCGCCACCGGACCCCCCTTCGCTCCCGCCCGTACCCGTCCACACCGGCTCCATCGCCCGTACGACCGCGCCCCGCACGTCCCGCGCCCGCACCCCCAGCCCGTCGTAGCCCGCCTCGCAGACCTCGCAGAAGCACAGCGACATCAGGTACTGGGCGGCGCCGGAGAGCGGCACGCCGGAGATCTTGTCGTGCGCGTGCAGGTGCGCCAGCCCGTACCAGCCGCAGGATTCCAGCTCGGTGCCGCGCGCGCCGGGACGCGTCGCCGCCTCCGCCGCCAGGTCGCGGAGGTAGGCACGCACCTCGGGACGGGCGATGCAGGGCGCCCAGGGGTAGCGGTCTCCGTAGGCGTTGCGTACGGCGATGGCGGGATGCTCGGCGCCCAGACGCCCGTTGTGGGCCAGCACGACCCAGCTGTGCACCTCCAGGCCCGCGTCCGTCAGCGCCCGCGCCGCCTCGCCGAAAGGGTCCGGCCCCGCCGTCCACTCCTGCGGGTACGGGCGCAGGGCGCGGCCCACCCAGCGATCGGCGTCGGGCGGGTACAGGACGGCCGCGTGCCGGGCGGTGACGACGCGGTGGCGGGGGTGACGCGGCGTCAGCGCGCGGGTGGAGTGGTACGCGGCGGCCAGGGTGACCTGCTGGACACCGAGGTCGGCGATACGGCGGGCGGCGTCCGGGTCGCCCACCACGTCCCACGGGTAGAGGAACGCGGCGGTCCGCATCACCGGCCGCCCGACGGCGCGCCGACCAGCTCCAGGCCCCGTGCGATCAGTTCGGCCAGCGCCTCGACGTGCTCGGGGGCCGGTTCGCTCAGCGGCGCCCGTACCGTGCCGACATCCGTCCCGCGCAGCCGTACCCCCGCCTTGACCAGCGAGACCGCGTAGCCCTTGCCCTGGTTGCGCAGCTCGACCAGCGGCCGGTAGAAGCCGTCCAGCAGCCGGGCGACCGTCTTGTCGTCGCCGTCGGCGAGGGCGCGGTGGAAGGCCGTGGCGACCTCCGGGGCGAAGGCGAAAGCGGCGGACGAATACAGGCGGACGCCGAGGCCGCGGTAGGCGGGGCCGGTGAGCTCGGCGGTTGGCAGCCCGTTGAAGTACAGGAATTCCCGCCCCGGCGCCTCGGTCCGCACGGCGCTGATGGTCCGTTGCAGCAGGTCGAGGTCGCCGAGGCCGTCCTTGAGGCCGATGATGCCGGGGGTGCGCGCGAGGGCGACGACGGTGTCCGGGGTGAAGACGGCGTTGTCGCGCTGGTAGACGATGAGCGGCAGGGCGGTGGCGGCGGCGAGTTCCGTGTAGTGCCGCAGCAGGCCCGCCTGATCGGCGACGACGAGGTACGGCGGCATGGCCAGCAGGCCGTCGGCGCCCGCACCCTCGGCGAGGCGGGCGAAACGGGTGGCGAGCGCGGTGCCGTAACCGGCGCCGGCCAGCACCGGGACCCGCCCGGCCGCCTCCTGGACCGCGGCGGCCACACAGTCGCGGAACTCCTCGGGCGTCAGCGCGTGGAACTCGCCGGTGCCGCAGCAGGCGAAGACGGCGGCGGCACCGGCGTCGATGCCCCGGCGTACGTGGGCGCGGAAGGCGGTCAGGTCCAGGGCACCGTCGGGCCCGTACGCGGTCACGGGGAAGAACAGCAGGCCGTCGAGGCGCTCGGCGAGCGGCGGGGCTGGGGTCACGGGCTCTCCCTGGCATGCTCGTACCGGAGGCGCGTACGTCGTGGTGACGCCACCACATGTGCACGTCCCCGACTGGCGTCCATACTCATGAACGCGCTCACGCTAGGGCAGCGCTCCTGGGCCGGTCAAGGACCCGAAACGGCCCCTGCGGCTCCGAAATCCCCTCCCCGCAACCGGATTTGGCCGACCCGTCACATGTCTTGACCCTGTCCGGCGCGCCTTCCTACCGTGACGGCGATCGTCCACTTACCTGAACGCCGTCCGCGGATGAAGCCGTACGACCGAGCCCGCCCGGAGGAGCCTTCCATGCCCGCACCCCGCACCGTCCTGCTCACCGGCGCCGCCGGCGGCCTCGGCACCCTGATGCGCGACCTGCTGCCCCCGTACGGCTACCGGCTCCGGCTGCTCGACCAGCGCCCCATCGAGGACGCGCCGGACGCCATCACCGCCGACCTCGCCGACAAGGAAGCCCTGCGCGAGGCGGTACGCGGCGTGGACGCCATCGTCCACCTCGCCGGCATCTCCCTCGAAGCGCCCTTCGAGAAGATCCTGCGCGCCAACATCGAAGGCACCTACAACCTCTACGAGGCGGCGCGCGAGGCCGGCGTACGCCGCGTCGTCTTCGCCTCCTCCAACCACGCCGTCGGCTTCACCCCGCGCCCCGCCGACGGCTCCGGCGCGATCCCGGTGGACACCCCGCGCCGCCCCGACACGTACTACGGCCTCTCCAAAGGCTTCGGCGAGGACCTCGCGTCCCTCTACTGGGACCTGCACGGCATCGAGACGGTCTCCGTCCGCATCGGCTCCTGCTTCCCGCGGCCCACCACCGTCCGCATGCTGTCGATCTGGCTGAGCCCGGCCGACTGCGCGCGCCTGCTGCACGCCGCGCTCACCGCCGAAGGCGTCGGACACACCGTCGTCTACGGCTCCTCCGCCAACACCCGCCTGTGGTGGGACCTGACCACGGCCCGCTCGCTCGGCTACGAGCCACAGGACGACTCCGAGCCGTACGCCGCCGAACTGATCGCCGCGCACGGCGAACTCGCCCCCGCCAACCCCGAACACACCCACCTCGGCGGCGCCTTCTGCGTGGACCCGCCCATCTGGCCGTACTGAGCGGCCGTGGCCTCGGCCACGCCGGACCGGCCGACGCAACCCGTATCCCCCTCGCGGCGTCCTTGTGTGCGTATCAATCATTTCAATCATTTGCGCAACTACGCAGGAACGAGGGACGCACCATGGGCATCCTCAGCTGGCTCGTACTGGGACTGATCGCGGGCATCATCGCCAAGGTCCTGCTGCCCGGACGGGACCCGGGCGGCATCGTCGGCACCACCCTCATCGGCATCGTCGGTTCCTTCATCGGCGGCTGGCTCTCCACGAAGTTCCTGGACAAGCCGATACCGAAGGACTTCTACGACCCGTCGATGTGGATCGCCGCCATCGCCGGCTCCCTGGTGCTCCTGATCGCCTACCGCCTGCTGTTCGGCAACTCCCGCGAACGCCGCTGACCGCCGACCGGCAGTGGCCCCATCCGGCCCCCGGTAATGGAACCGCAAAGAAAGGCCGCTCGTTATCCCCGGCATGACCGCTATGACTCCTGGCTCGAACCTCCCGCTCACCGCCTCGCGGGTGGCGGTGGACGTCACCGCGCCCGTGCGGCTCGATGTGTCGGGCCTGCTGCTCACCGCCGACGGCAAGGTGCGCTCCGACGACGATTTCGTCTTCTACAACCAGCCGGCCGGCCCGGGCGTGACCCACACGTCCGGAGCGGGCGGCGCCGGTGACACGATCACCGTGGACACCGCCGCGGTACCGGCCGGCATCGAGAAGATCGTCGTGACCGCCAGCCTGGACGCCCCCGGCGCCACCTTCGCCGGCACCGAACCGACCGGCACGGTCCGCAACGCCGACGACGGCAGCGTCATCGCCACCTTCACCCCGCCGCAGCTCGGCCCGGAGACCGCCCTGGTGGTCGTCGAGGTCTACCGCCGCAACGGCGCCTGGAAGGTCCGCGCGGTGGGCCAGGGCTACGCGAACGGCCTGGCCGGCATCGCCACCGACTTCGGCGTGAACGTCGAGGAACCGGCGGCGCCCGCGGCCGCCGCCCCGCAGGCACCCCCGGCCCCGCAGGCTCCCCCGGCACCGCCGGCTGCCGCACCTCAGCCTGCCCCCGCCGCCCAGTGGGGCCCGCCCACCGGCGCCCCGGCGCCGATGGCGCCGCCTCCCGCGGCAGCCGCCCCTGCGCCCGCGCCTGCTCCCGCACCGGGCACCGGCAAGATCAACCTCGACAAGGGCCGCGTCAGCCTCCAGAAGAACCAGACCGTCTCCCTGGTCAAGGGCGGCCGCCCGCTCCTGTCCTCCGTCCGCATGGGCCTCGGCTGGGAGCCCGCCTACCGCGGCAAGGACATCGACCTCGACGCCTCCGTGATCGCCTACGGCCCGGACCGCAAGAAGGTCGACAACTGCTTCTTCGGCAAACTCCAGATCCTGAACGGCGCGATCCAGCACTCCGGTGACAACCTCACCGGCGAGGGCGCGGGCGACGACGAATCCATCACCGTCCACCTCGGCGGCATCCCCCCGCAGGTGACCGGCCTGGTCTTCACGGTCAATTCCTTCTCCGGCCAGAAGTTCTCGGACGTCGCCAAGGCGTACTGCCGCCTGGTGGACGCCCAAACCGGCGAAGAACTCGTCCGCTTCGACCTCACCCACGCCGAGCCCCGCACGGGCGTCATGATGGCGAAGCTCATCCGCCAGTTCTCCGGCGAATGGGAGATGACGGCGATGGGCGAATTCGTGGACGCGCGCACGGTCCGGGGAATGGTCAAGCCGGGGGGTGCGGCGCTGTAGGAAACTACGGGTCGGCGGAGAAAGCCTCCGGCCCGTAGACGATTTATTCACGGCCCCGGCGCGAGGCGCGCCGGGGCTCACTGTTCACTGACCGGCGGTGTACTTCGGCACCGCCTCGACCACAGGTCCCCGCCCCGTCCTCGGGCCTCTGCGTCTCAGCCCGGTCAGAGCTTTCCGGACACTACTCCGCACCACGTCCGCCCTGTCTCAAGCCTCAAGAACCGCGGGTTGCACAGGTTCCCAGGGGCGGCGCTATCGGGTGGGTTCGACGGGGTCAGTCGTCGACGGCGATGAAGTCCGTTATCGCGGCAGTGACAGCTTCGGGCTGCTCGTCGGGGATGAAGTGTCCGGCGTCGGGCACGATGATCCGGGTGGTGTTGTCGGCCCATGGGCTGATGGAGGCGGCCATATCCGGAACGGAGCCGTGGCTGCTGGAGATTCCGAGGACGGGCACGGTCAGGTGCTGCCGCTCAAGCGCCTCGCGGTTCTTGCGCGCCGACTCCGCGGCGTCCCGGTAGTACGCGAGGGAAGCGCGCAGGCCGCCGTCCGCGGCGATGGCCGCCGCGTAGTGGTCGATCTCGGCGTCGCCGAACGTATCGGGAGACAGGGCCTTCCTCCTCAGGAACCAGCCGACGTACTCGCGTTCGCGGCCGGCAAGCAGCGTCTCGGGGAGATCGGGCACCATGTGGAACGCGAAATGCCAGGTTTTCCACGCTCGGTCCGGGTCGGTGGGAATCGCCTCCGGAAGAGTGATACCGGGAATTCCGGCGTCGAGCAGAGCAACCCGGCGCAGGTGGCTCTCGAAATTTAGCGCGAGGGAGAAAGCGACCCAGGCGCCGATGTCATGGGCGACCAGGGAGTAGGCCGTCACTCCGAGAGCCTTCACGGCGGTGTGGACGAGCGCGGCGACCGCGTGCGTGTCGTAGCCCCGCTCCGGACGCGCGGAGTGGCCCTGACCCGGCAGGTCGATCGCGATGACGCGGAACCGGTGGGCGAGGCCGGGCATCACCTTTCGCCAGGCCCACCAGGTTTGCGGGAATCCTGCGAGCAGGACGACGGCCGGGCCGCCCGGCCGTCCGCCTTCGACGGCATGAAGGCGGACGCCGTCCGCATCGACCCAGCGGTGAGTGAATCCGTCCAGATGCTGCAGGGGCAGGTCGCGGACGGGGTCGCTTTCGAAGACATGCGGAGTGCTGGTTGCCGGGCCGGTCACGGGGGTCCTCCGTCGGTGTCAGGTGTGCGGTGGGGACGGTGTGGCTGACGGGCGGTGGCCGGGACCACGTGGCGCGTTTCTCGCGGTCGCGAAGTACGCGCGGCGTGCCTGCGTGCCAGCCCATGACCACGCTCGAAGGCTAACGCATCTTGAACTGTTTAGTTCAAGATAGGATGGCGCGCACCACAGCCCGAACCATCGACGCATCGGCGAGGAAGTGCCGCGTGGCAGGCAAGAAGCAGTTCGACATGGACACGGCGCTCGACGCCGCGATGATCCAGTTCTGGCGCGTCGGCTACGCCGACACCTCACTGGACGATTTGTCCCGGGCCACCGGCCTGAACCGCAGTTCCATCTACTCCTCGCTGGGCGACAAGGACACGCTCTTCCTGCGCTGCCTGGACCTCTACGCCGCGCGCTACGGCGAGAAGTACGACGCCGCCCTGTCGTGCGCAGCCTCGGAACCCGTTGCCGCCGTTCGCGCTTTCTTCGACGTCACCCTCAAGCGCATCGCCGATCCCGAACTGCCTGATGGGTGCCTGATCGCCCAGTCCGCCATGGCAATTCCAGTACTGAGTCCGAGCATCGCAGCACACGCCAAACAGGCGCTCGGCTCCCAGCGCCAGCGCCTGCGCGCCGCACTGAAGGCCGGCCGACTGACCGACCAGGACGCCGAGACTTTCGCCGTACACGCGGCGGCCGTGAACCAGTCGCTCGCCGTCATGAGCAGAGCCGGAGCGAGCCCGGCGCAGCTCCGGGCCATCGTGGGCGTGACGGTTGACGCGCTGTCGCGGGCGTTGCGGGCGTAAGGGATCTGATGCGGCCGTACCCTTCAAGCCGTTTCCGGCCGAGCGCCGGTTTCCCCGTGCGGCCCCACATCGGCCCCACCCCCACTGGCCGCATGCACGGTCCCGATCACGGTCACGTCCCGCACCCTGCCGCAGTCCGCGCAGCCGATCACCGTACGGCTCCCACCGCGAGGACCGCCGCCCGCAAGGCCACCGCACTGGTCACCAGCACACCGCCCTCCGGCCGCACCCGCCACCGCAGCCGCTCGTTACGCATCTCCAGCCCCGGCACGTACCAGGCCGCCCCCACACCCGCGTCCTGCCACAAGGGCAACCGCACCCCGCCAGCCGTCCCAGCAGGCACCAGCCAGCACATCCCAGCCGGCCGCCGACGATCCTCAACCACCGCCCCGGACCGCTCCCCCAACCACCCCAACACACGCTCCCCCACCGCCAGCCCGAGCCACACCACGTCCACCCCGAGCACGGCCACATCCCGTACGACGCGCAAGCCGGCTCCGCGGGGGATCCAGTCGGGAAGGGTGGTCGGGGAGTCTACTTCCAGATGAGTTGCCATACGCCCAAGGACACCGCTGGGCCCGCGCGTTGACGAGGCAAAGGCCGAGGCAATGACGCAGGACATTCGTAAGGACATTTGCGCTCTGACGGCTTCCTCGCGCGCATACTCTGGATCGGACGACACGCGGAGGCGCGCATGCCAGGCCCACCGGGAAATCTTGCGCTGGTCCGGGCCCGTATCGAGGCGGGTCTGCACACTCAAGAAGAGTTTGTGAACGCCTTTCAGGACATAGCGGGTGAGCTGGGCACCGGCGCGACAGTGACCGTACGCCAGGTGCGACGGTGGGAGTCCGGGACTCCGGGATGGCCCCACCCCACCGCCCGGACGGTGCTCACGGCTCTCTTCGGCCGCACGCCCGAAGCTCTGGGGTTCCACCGCCGCGTCCGCCCTCTTCCACCTGCGCGCAGCACGGCCACCCACCCACCGGCCGAAGAAGGGCTGAAGCGGCGCACTTTCGTCTCCCGTTCCCTCGCCGTGGTCGGCTCGGCGGCGATTCCGACGACCGCGGACGAGGTGCTGTCCTGCCTTGGTACCGATCCACTGGACGGCCTCCGGGACGCGCTCACCGGCACGGTACGTACGCGGGAGCCGCGCAGTGTCGAGGCGTTGCGCCGGGCCACCGCCACAGCCAAACGACGGATGCAGTCCTGCGAGTACGAGCAGCTGGCCCGGCACCTGCCTGCCCTCATGGCCGAGTTCGAGGCTCCCGGGGCCACAGCGACCGAACGGCGCGCCAAGGACTTGCTCGCCGTACACGCGTATCACGTGGCGGCGTCCCTGTGCCTCAAGCACGACGACGCCGCATCGGCCTGGGTGGCGGCCGAGAAGGCCACCGCAGCAGCCCGGCGTACCGAGGACCCGGCGGCGATCGCCTCCACGCACCGCATCCTGACCCACGCCGTCGCCTCGGCGGGCCATCGCAGGCAGGCCCTGCGCGTGGCGGTTACAGGCGTCGATGAACTCTGCGGGCAGGAAGGCGGCATGACGCCCGACCACATCGCGCTCCTCGGCGCCCTGCTGCTGCGGGGAGCATGGGTCGCCGCGATGGGCGAAGACCGGGACGCGGCAGCGGAATTGCTCGACGAGGCGGAACGCGTCGCCAAGTCGCTGGAGGAGGCGACGAACCGGCAGTGGACGGCGTTCGACTCCCACAACGTCGCCTTGCACCGGCTGTCCGTAGCACTGCGGCTCGGTGACGCCGGCCGCGCGCTCCAGGCGGCCCGGTCCGTGATCCCGGCCCGGCTCGCCGTAGCCGAAAGGCAGGCCGCGTACTGGTCGGAAGTGGCCCTGGCCCTGCACGCCTGCGGCCGTACGGAGAAAGCCGTCCGGGCCCTCCTGGCCGCCGAGCACGCCGCGCCGCAGGAGGTACGGTCCCGTCCCGTGATGCGGGACCTGATCGGAGACCTGCTGCGGTGCGACCGCGCCGGCCGCTTCTCCTCGCTCCGCACCCTGGCACACCGAGCCGAGGTACGCGCGTGAACACACCACCCGTCCTCTACATCATCACCTGCGCCGCCGCCCCCGCCTCCCAGGTGGTTCGGCTGGTCGAGGCCGCTGTTGCCGACGGGTGGGACGTCTGTGTCATCGCCACGGCGGCGGCCGAGGCGGGTGGGTTCGTCGATGGGGCTGCGGTGGAGGCCGCTTCCGGGCGGCCCGTGCGGAGTGACTGGCGCCGTGCGGGTGAGGAGAAGCGCAATCCGCCGCCCGATGCCGTGATCGTGGCGCCCTTGACGATGAACTCGGTGAACAAGTGGGCCGCGGGCATCGCCGATACGTACGCGCTCGGGCTGCTCACCGAGGCGGTGGGGCTGGGGCTTCCGGTGGTCGCGCTGCCGTTCTGGTCGACGGCCCTGGACGCGCATCCGGCCACCCGGCGGTCGGTGCGGGTGCTGCGGGAGCTGGGTGTGCGGGTGCTGTACGGGCCGGGTGCTTGGGAGCCGCATGCGCCCGGGACCGGTGGTGAGCAGGTGGACGGGTATCCGTGGGGGTTGGCGTTGGAGGTGGTGGGTGAGGCGGTCGAAGGCGGTCGATCGTAGCGCGTGGTTCGTCCGGTTTCTTCCGTCGGTTCGCGGTGGCGTCCGGTAGGTCGTCCGGAAGGCGAAAGATCGGTCGGCCATGGCCGGTTCCGGGCTGCGCGGTCGGCGCTGGCAGGTTTCTCCCGTGGCCATCGACAAAGCCCGAACGTCGGTTGGGTCCCGGACGAGTCTCCGGGCCGCCCCCGGACAGATCGGGGAGGCAACCATTCCCTTCAGAGCTGGAGCCCCCGGAAGCCGACCGCGCGCTTGAGACCATATCCGCAGGCACTGACAGCGGGGGCTATACCGCTGCCCGGTCCGGCCGGCCCGAACCGGACAATGCCACCACCCTCGCCAACCGCTCATAAGACTCCAGCAACGCCCCCCGGTCATAGGTGCTCGTCGTCGCCAGGAACTCATCGGCGCCGGTCTGCGACAGAAGCTCATCCAGTTCGGCCGCCACCTCCGACTCCGTGCCGTAGATGTGGCCGGTCAGGGCGGATTCGTAGAAGGCGCGTTGTTTCGGGGGGAGGTGCGGTTCCCGGGCGGTGATGGAATCGGCCGGTTCCAGGGGTGGGAAGACGCCGTGGGTGCGGGAGTAGGCCATCGACCAGGCTTCGGGGAGGAGGAGGCGGTGGGCCTCCTCGGGGGTTTCGGCCACGGCCACCGTGCCGGAGACGATGACGTACGGGTGGGGCCAGAGGGGTGAGGGTTCGAAGGTGGAGCGGTAGCGGTCGATGGTGGCCTGCATCGCTTCGCGGCCTCGTAGATCGCCGATCACCAGGGCCAGGCCCGCGCGGGCGGCGATGTCCGCGCCGGCGCCGGTGGCCAGGACGAAGGCGGGGACGCGCAGTCCCTCGGCCGGGCGGGCGTGCACCTGGGGGTGGGGGCGCGGGCCGTCGGTGAAGTAAGCGGTGAGTTCGGCCAGTTGGGAGGCGAAGGAGCCGGCTGCTTCCTTGTCGGTGCCGAGGGCGCGGCGGATGCCGTCGGTGAAGCCGACCGAGCGGCCGAGGCCCATGTCGATACGGCCGGGGAAGAGGGCTTCGAGGACGCCGAACTGTTCGGCGACCACCAGCGGGCGGTGGTTGGGCAGCATGACGCCGCCCGTGCCGACCCGGATGCGGGAGGTCGCGGAGGCCACCGCGGCGGCGAGCACGGTCGGTGCCGAACCGGCGACGCCCGGCACGCTGTGGTGCTCGGAGACCCAGAAGCGGTGGTAGCCGAGCGCTTCGGCGTGCCGGGCGAGGTCGATGGTGTCGCGGAGCGCCTCGGCCTCCGGGTGGCCTTGGCGGGTCCGGGAGCGGTCGAGGATGGAGAAGGGGGTGGATCGGAGGCGGGGGTAGCGGGGGGACCGGTCCCCGGCTGCAAGCCTGCTGGTCTCCCCCGCTGCAAGCCTGCTGGTCTCCCCCGCTGCAAGCCTGCTGGTTTCCCCCGCTGCAAGCCTGTCGGATTCCCCGGCTCCAAGTCCGCCGGTCTCCCCAGCCGCCCGCCCGGCCCTCTGCGTCGTAGTCGTCGTCCGCGTGCTCACTCTTCGTACAACGTGACAGCCGGGGCCGGGATTCCTGGCGGCAGCGCACCCACCGCCGCAACGCTCACCTCTGCCGCCGCCACGGCCCCCTGATCGCCAGCATGATCCCCGGCTCCTGGATATTGGCGTACAGCACGCGGCCGTCGGGCGAGAAGACCGGGCCGGTGAATTCGCTGTACCGGGGGTTCTCGGCGGTGCCGATGTTGAGGTCGTTGCGGGCGATGGGGTACGTACGGCCGTCGTCCGTGGCGCCGAACAGGTGCTGGATGCCCTCGCCGTCCTCGGCGATGATCAGGCCGCCGTACGGGGAGACGGTGATGTTGTCGGGGCCGTCGAACGCGCCGTCCTCCTCGGGGTCCGGATTGATGCCGAGGAGGACCTTCAGGGTCAGGGTGCGGCGGCGCGGGTCGTAGAACCAGACCTGGCCGTCGTGGCGGACGGGGCTCTCCTCGCGGGCGTAGGAGGAGACGATGTACGCGCCGCCGTCGGCCCACCACATGCCTTCCAGCTTGCGGGCGCGGGTGATCTCCCCGTCGGCGAACTGGTTGCGTACGGAGGTGGTGCGCGCGTCGCGGTCGGGGACCTCGATCCAGTCGACGCCGTAGACCGTGCCGGTCTTCGTGGCGCGGGAGAGGTCGTCGACGAACCGGCCGCCGGAGTCGTAGCAGCGGGGCGCGGCGAGGGTGCCCGCGTCGCCGGCCAGGGTGCGCAGCCGGCCGCGGCCGTGCTCGAAGCCGTGCGGCGGGGTCCAGCGGTAGAGGAGGCCGTTGGGGCGGTCGGCGTCCTCGGTGAGGTAGAGGTGGCCGCGCCGGGGATCGACGACGACGGCTTCGTGGGCGTAGCGGCCCAGCGCCTTGACGGGGCGGGGGTCACGGGCGGCACGAAGATCGTGGGGGTCGACCTCGAAGACGTAGCCGTGGTCCTTGGTCATGCCGTTCCGGCCGGCCTTGTCCTCGGTCTCCTCGCAGGTCAGCCAGGTGCCCCAGGGGGTTCGGCCGCCCGCGCAGTTGGTGGAGGTGCCGGCGATGCCGACCCGTTCGGTGACGTGCGTACCGTCCCGGGAGACCTCGACGACCGTGCAGCCGCCGGCTGCGGCCGGGTCGTAGACCAGGCCGTCGGCGAGCGGGACCGGGTGCGGCCACTTCGCTCGCGGGCCCTTCAGTTCGTGGTTGTTGACGAGCAGGGTGGTGCCGCGCGGGCCCTCGAAGGTGGCGGTGCCGTCGTGGTGGGAGGGGGTGGATTCACCGGTCTCCAGTGTGGTGACGCCGGTCCGGGTGATGATCTTGTACGTGAATCCGGCGGGCAGGGCCAGGAGGCCGGCCGGGTCGTCGATCAGCGGCCCGTAGCCGGGCGCGCGCCCGCGTGCACCGGCGGCCGGGACGGACCTGTCCGTTCCCTCCGGGAGTTCCTGCCCGATGGCGCCGGGCGCGGTGGCCAGGACACCCGCGCTGCCGGTCAGTGCGATGCCGGCACCGGCGACGGCGGAGCGTTTGGCGAAGTCTCTGCGGGTGAGCGGCATGTCATCTCCTGTACGGGCCGGTGCGGGAGTGCTGTGCGCTGTGCCTCACACCTTGGCGCGCCGCGGCGAACCGCGGTTGAACCCGGTACGACGCCACGATGTCCGGGAAGCGTTTCCCTTCACCCCGGAAAATCATGGCAAACAAGGTCATCAGGGGCATCTGCGCAGCAAGCGCAAGATTTATCGCGTACCTCCTTGACCGCCGACCGGCCCCCGCAATAGACAGTCCCTACCTGCATCACCCGTAAGGAGAGCGGTGCGCCC
This sequence comes from Streptomyces sp. NRRL F-5755, assembly GCF_001279365.1. Taxonomy (NCBI): domain Bacteria; kingdom Bacillati; phylum Actinomycetota; class Actinomycetes; order Kitasatosporales; family Streptomycetaceae; genus Streptomyces; species Streptomyces sp. NRRL F-5755. The sequence continues at coordinate 21,745 of NZ_LGCW01000092.1, forward strand.
GGGGCCGTACGGAGCTGTTCGGGGAGCTGTTCCGTGCCGGGTTCCCGCCCTCCCCTGAGAGCCCGCCGCCGCAGGCGGCCCGGGCTCGTGAAGCGAACGCGGTCCCGCCCCGCAGCCGTAGCCGCCCGTACGCGGGAGCCTTCGCGCGTGCCACCGGACGCACGGCTGAGAGCCGCGCGGGACGCCCACCGGGGAAGAGGTGGTCTGGTGTGAACCAGCCCGAGATGATGCGCGGACCCACTGGAGGTCAGGTCAGCGACACCTCCCGCCAGCAGGCACTTTCCGACTTCATGCACCCGCAGAACCCGACCGCGAACGTGGTCGGCTTCGGGCACGGCGTGAAGTGGACCAACGGCGAGCCCACGGGCGAGGAAGCCGTGCTGGTCTTCGTCACACAGAAGGTTCCGGAGTCGATGCTCCCGGAGCGGGACGTGATCCCGCGCGAGATGGACGACGGCACCCCGACCGACGTCCTGGCCGTCGGCCACATCTCCGCCCAGCCGCAGCAGCGCGTACCGGGCGGGCAGCAGGGCCGGTCGCTCGCCGAGGAGCAGGGCCGTCCCATGGGCGACGGCGGCCGGATGGGCGCGCTCGCCCAGCCGCTGCTCGAAGAGCTGAGCCAGCTCGGCAGCGCCCTGGAGCCGCAGCTGCTCAAGCGCCGGATGCGGCCCTGCCCGGCCGGCTTCTCCGTCGGCAACGTCCAGGTCACCGCCGGCACGCTGGGCAGCGTGGTGTACGACTTCCTGCCCGGCGCCGCGACCAACCCGCCGGCGCCCGGCCTCGGCGTACCGGGCAAGTTCTACATCCTGAGCAACAACCACGTCCTGGCGGACTCCAACCGGGCGCCGCTGGGCAGCGCCGTACTGCAGCCGGGCAAGTTCGACGGCGGTACGGACCCCGCGGACCGGATCGGCACGCTGGACCGGTTCATCTCGATCCAGTTCGCCCCGCAGATCCCGCTGACGCAGCACAACAACGTGGTGGACGCGGCGCTGGCGAAGATCGAGTTCGAGGACGCCACGCGCCAGACGTACTTCAGCGGCGCGCCGCGCGCCTGGCGCCGCAAGTCGGCGGTGGCAGTGGGCGACCTGGTGAAGAAGACCGGCCGGACCACCAACATCAGCTTCGGGCGGATCGTCTCCACCGACGCCACGGTCGACGTGAACTACGGCACGGCCGGTACGGCGCGCTTCAAGGACCAGATCATGACCACGAACATCTCGGCGGGCGGCGACTCCGGTTCGCTGGTGACCTCGCTCGACAACGTCGCGGTCGGTCTGCTCTTCGCGGGCTCGTCGACGGTCACCATCGTCAACCACATCGAGACCGTCCGCACGCTGCTGCGCGTCGAGGTCGCCGAGCAGCTGGCCTGACCCACCGAGCCCGAGGGAGAGTCATGACAAGCGCAGCACCGAAGAAGAAGGGTCCGGGCCACGAGCACCAGTTCATCAACGCCCAGGGCTCCGAGGTCAAGACCCGGGACGAGGCGTTCGCCGTCCAGCGCGACGTGTCCGCCGAAGCGCTCCAGGTCACCCAGAAGATGGCGCTGCACAACCAGGCGCTCACCTTCGACATGGAGGTCAACTACAACCCGAACACCAACGTCATCACGGGCGGCCGGATCACCACCGGCATCTGCGGCGCTCCGTGGGACATCACCGGCGGCTCGATCGGCAGCTCGCTGCGCATCGACGCCAAGCGTCCGGGCACCGGCGGCAACTGCGCCGCGACGGTCACCATCATCGGCCAGTTCCAGGTTCCGCTGTCCTACCGCGGCACCTACGGGTTCAACGGCCAGTCCACCTCGTTCAACCACACGACGCAGATCGTGTGCTGACGGCACACCTCCGCCAAAAGAGGCGGCGGGCGGCGGGAGCACCGAGGTGCCCCGGCCGCCCGCCGGTCGCGGCAGCTCGCGGGAGCCGCCGCCGAACCCTCAACTCCCCTGTCGCGAGCGGGCCTTGAAGGCGGCCTTGCGGGCCTCCTTGGCGGTCTTGCGGTCCGGGTGGAGGCGGCCCATGGCCTCCAGTACGTCGGCGGTCGCCGGGTGGTCCACCCGCCAGGCCGTCTCGAAGAAGCCGCTGTGCTGGCCGACCAGGCCCTCGACCAGGGCACGCAGCTCGGCCGCGCTCTCCTCGGCGGCGTCGGCCGCGCCGAGCTGGGCCGCGATGGTGTCCACGGTCAGCCAGAAGATCATGTCCTGGGACGGCTCGGGGACGTCCGTGGCGCCGTGCTCGGCGAGCCACACCCGGGCCAGACCGCCGAGCTGCCGGTCGTCGAGCACCTCGCGCAGCGCGGGCTCGGCCTCCGGCCCGCACAGCGACAGCGTCTGCTGGCAGGCCAGCCGGCGCAGCGGCGCGTCCTCGTCGTCGCCGCGGGCGGCGGCGAGCAGGTCGCGGGCCGCGTCCAGGGGGCTGCGGGCCGCGAGCCACTGCTCGGACTCGGCCTGGGCCAGCGGTTCGGGGTAGCCGGGCAGGGCGTCCAGCAGGACGTCGGCGCCCTTGTCGGTGAGGTCGCCGACGGCCGGGGCGTCCACGCCCGCGTCCAGCATCCGGGCCCGTACGGCGTAGACGCCCAGCGGGGTGAGCCGGACCATGCCGTACCGGGAGACGTCCTCGTCCTCCAGGGGCTCGGGCGTCTTGACCGTCGAGCCGTCCTCGTCCAGCTCCTCGATCAGCGCCTCGTCCACCGGCCGGTACGCGACCAGACCGATCGGCTCCAGCACCCGGAACTGGTCGTCGAGCCGCATCATCGCCTCGGACACCTCTTCGAGGATGTCGTCGGTCGGCTCGTCCATGTCGTCCGGCACGATCATGGAGGCGGCGAGCGCGGGCAGCGGCACGGCCTGCTCGGGGTCCTCGTTGAGCGCGGTGAGCAGGTAGAGGTTGCCGAGGATGCCATCCAGGAGCTCGGCCTCCTCCTCCGGGTTCCAGTCGATCGCGTCCAGGTCCAGTTCGCCGCCGTCGGCGATCTGGTCGGCGATCTCGGACAGGTCGGGCGCCACCGCGTCGGCGAGCACGGTCTCCATGCCGCCGAGCCAGATGTCCAGGATGTCCCGCGGGCTGCCGGAGGTCAGCAGTGCCAGCTCCTCGCCGGGCGCGGCGGTGCCGGCCGCGGCGTCGTCGGGCAGCTCGTCGCCCTCCTCGGCGGCCTCGGCGGTCTCCTCGATCTCCACCAGGCCGGTGTCGACCGCCAGCTGCCACGCCTCGGCGGCGTACCCGGCGCCGTCCTCGTCCGCGCTCAGGCCGAGCTGCTCGACGGCGGCGGCCAGCTGCTCCTGGAGGAGTTCACCGCCGACGCCGACGGGCACGCCGGGCTCGGCCCAGCGGGCCAGCTGCGCGGCCCGGGCGAACAGCGGCGCGCTCAGCGCGTCCCGCGCCAGCTCCGCGTCGGAGTGCAGCCGCACCGGCGGCAGGGTGGGGCGCTCTGCGGACATCTCGGGTTCAGCTCCTCGTCGGGACTACGGCTCGTGCGAAGCCCCAGCGTAGACGGAATTCCGTGCATCTCGGGCGGTTCACCTGGGTTTCCGCGCCCGTACACCCGGCGAACCTTGACAACTGCGGTGGCCACACAAGAGATTGACGCGCGTAGAGGCGGCCGGACCGTTTCCGCTCCACTGCTTTTCCGCCTTCTCCCGCTCGTCCGCTCATCCCTACCCCCTCGCCCGCCTTCCGGAGGCCCGCCGTGTCCGCGCAGATACCGCCGCACCATCCGACCCGTACGCCCCGCCGCCGCGCGCTGCGCAGGTCCGCCACCCTGACCGCGGTGGTCGCCGCCGCGCTGACCGGCGGGCTGCTCGCGGTCCCGCAGTCCGCGTCGGCCGCGGGCACCCGTATCCACGACATCCAGGGCACCACCCGCCTGTCGCCGTTCGCGGGGAAGCAGGTCGCGGACGTGCCCGGCACGGTCACGGCGGTACGGGCCTTCGGCTCGGCCCGCGGCTTCTGGGTGCAGGACCCGCGGCCGGACCGGAATCCGGCCACCAGTGAGGCGATCTTCGTCTTCACCGGCAAGCAGACGCCGAAGGCCGCCGTCGGTGACGCGGTACGGGTCTCCGGTACGGTCAGCGAGTACTATCCGGGCGGCGAGCGGGCCGGCCTCCAGTCGGTCACCGAGATCACCGACGCCACCTGGACCGTCGACTCCTCCGGCAACCCGCTCCCGGCGGCCTTCAAGCTCAACGCCTCGACCGTGCCGGATCGTTACGCCCCGTCCGCGGGCGGCAAGAGCATCGAGAACCTGCCGCTGCGCCCCGGCGCATACGCCCTGGACCGCTATGAGTCGCTGGAGGGCATGCGGGTCTCGCTCACCGACGCGTCCGTCGTCGGGCCGACGAACACGCACAACGAGCTGTGGGCGACCGCCGAGCCGCGCCACAACCGCACCGTGCGCGGCGGCGCGCTCTACGGCTCGTACCAGGACCCCAACCCCGGCCGGGTCAAGATCACCTCGTTGATCCCCTTCGCCCAGCGCCCCTTCCCCGTCGCCGACACCGGCGACCTGCTGACCGGCACCACCGCGGGCCCGCTGGACTACGACAACTTCGGCGGGTACGGGATCGCCGCCACCGAACTGGGTACGCTCACCGACCGCGGCCCGGCCCGCGAGACCACACGCGAGCAGCGCGCCGACGAGCTGGCGGTGGCCACGTACAACGTCGAGAACCTCTCGCCGAAGACGCCGCCCGCCAAGTTCGCGCGGCTGGCCGAGGCGCTGGTGAAGAACCTGGCGTCGCCGGACATCGTGGCGCTGGAGGAGGTCCAGGACGACAACGGCCCCACCGATGACGGCACCGTTTCCGCGAACGCGACGCTCAAGCAGCTCACCGACGCCGTGCAGGCCGCCGGCGGCCCCTCGTACGCCTGGCGGCAGATCGATCCGGCGAACAACCAGGACGGCGGCCAGCCCGGCGGCAACATCCGGACCGCGTTCCTCTACAACCCGGCCCGGGTCTCGTTCACCGACATCGCCGGGGGCGACGCCACGACCCCGGTCAAGGTGACCGGCTCCCACGGCAAGCCCCGCCTGACCGCCTCGCCGGGCCGCATCGACCCCGGCAACGCGGCCTGGGCGAACAGCCGCAAGCCGCTGGTCGGCCAGTTCTCCTTCCAGGGCCGCCCGGTCTTCGTCGTCGCCAACCACTTCAACTCCAAGGGCGGTGACCAGGGCCTCGACAGCCGCTTCCAGCCCCCGGCCCGGACCTCGGAGACCCAGCGGGTCCAGCAGGCCGAGGCGGTGCGCGGCTTCGTGGAGGACGTCCTCAAGGTCGACCCGAAGGCCGACGTGGTGGTGGCCGGCGACCTCAACGACTACCAGTTCTCCCCCGCCCTCAAGGCGCTCACCAAGAACGGCGTGCTCACCGACCTGGTCGGCCGGCTGCCGCGCGGCGAGCGCTACGGCTACGTCTACCAGGGCAACTCGCAGGTGCTGGACCACATGCTCACCAGCCGCCACCTGCGCCACGTGGACTACGACATCGTCCACATCAACGCGGAGTACGCGGACCAGTCGAGCGACCACGACCCGCAGGTGCTGCGGCTGAAGCGGTAGCACTGCTAACCCATAGCGGGAGTACATCTAAGTAGACCTGAAGACCGTGGTGGCGACAGACTCCGCTCCATGACCTCAACGAGCAGCGTCCCGTCGCCACCGCCCTTCGGCCGCACCGCCGTCGCCATGGTCACCCCGTTCCGCGCCGACGGCACGCCGGACCTCGACGGCGCCCGGCGCCTGGCCGCGCACCTCGTCGCCGAGGGCTGCGACGGCATCGTCCTCAGCGGCACCACCGGCGAGTCGCCGACCACCACCGACGCCGAGAAGGAAGCCCTGGTGCGGACCGTCGTCGGGGCGGTCGGCGACCGGGCGCGGATCACCGCCGGGGTCGGCACCGGCGACACCCGGCACGGCACCGAACTGGCCCGCGCCGCCGAACGGGCAGGCGCGCACGGCCTGTTGGTGCTCCCTCCGCCGTACTCGCGCCCGGGCCAGGAAGCCGCCGCACACCACCTGCGCACGATCGCGGACGCCACCGGCCTGCCCGTGATGCTCTACGACATCCCCGGGCGCACCGGCACCGCGCTGGCCGCCGACACCCTGCTGCGCCTCGCGGAACATCCGCGCATCCGGGGCGTCAAGGACTGCGCGTACGACCTCATGAAGACCGCGAAGGTGCTGGCCACGACCGATCTCGCGTACTACGCGGGCTGCGACGAGCAGACCCTCCCGCTGCGGGCGATCGGCGCCGTCGGCTGCGTCAGCACGGTCGCCAACGCCGCGCCCCGGGAGGTACGGGCGGTCCTCGACGCGTACGACGCCGGCGACCCGGCGGAGGCCACGCGCCGCTACCTCCGCCTCGTCCCGCTCATCGAGGCGATGATGGACGCCGGGCACCCCGGCGCGGTCACGGCGAAGGCGCTGCTGAACGCGCTCGGGCTGCCCGCGGGACCGGTCCGCGCGCCCCTGCTGGCGGCCGGGCCGGAGGTCACCAGCGAGCTGATGGCGGCGCTGAAGGCTGCCCAGCGGTAGCCCCGTCCGCCACCTGCGGATCCTCTTCCTCCGCTTGCCCGCCGTCATCGGTGAGGTCGCGGACGAGCAGCGTCGCCCCGGCCACCGCGCCCGGCATCAGGAACACGGCCACGAACGGCACCAGGAACGCCAGCACCAGCGGCGTACCGAACCCGACCGCGAGCCCCTTGCGGCCGCGCAGCATCCGCAGCCGCTCCCGTACGGGAATGCCGCGCCGCTGCATCGCCACCGAGGTCAGCTCCACCGTGAGGAAGAAACCGGAGACGCAGAAGCCGATCGCGGGCACCACGGTCTGTCCGACCACCGGCAGAAAGCCCAGCAGGAAGAAGAGCACACCGAAACCGGCGGCGCGCACCAGGACGTGCACACTGTCCTTGAGCGAGATCCACAGCTCCCGCCACAGCGGCAGGTCAGGACCGGGCGGGCCGCCGCCCTCGGACTCCTCGACCTGCTCCGCCAGCGCCTCGTAGAAGGGGTCGCCGACCAGCAGCGTGACGGCGGTGAAGGTCAGTACGGACAGCAGCAGCCCGCCCGCGAAGAGCAGCGCGACGAACAGCCCGCGCAGCAGCCCCTGCCAGGGCGAGCCCCAGCCGTCGGCGAAGGGCGTCGCCCAGGCCGCGAGGTCGCCCGCGTAGAAGGCGAGCGCGCCCAGCGCCGCCGCGTACAGCACCAGGGTGATGAGCGCCGGGATCAGCCCGAACCCCCACCACCTGCCGTGCCGGGCAACCCAGCGTTGCCCCTTCCCCAGGTACCCCGTTCCCGCCACAAGATCGCGCATGCCGGTCAGCGTAACCGGCCGGTGGCAAGTGTCCGTCTCCGTACTGTACGGATACGGTTACGAGGTGCGGTCCGCGCCGTCCTTGCCGGTGAACCGGGCCAGCTGGCGTTGCAGCCAGTCCAGCCGGGCCTGCATCAGGGTCGCCTCGGCGGCCAGCTCGGGGACGGTACGGGCCTCGGACGCCGGCCGCTCCCCGACGGGCTCCGCCCCGGCCTCCGGATCACCGCCCGCGACGATCCGCAGCGGCCCGCCCCCGCGCCGTACGAACTCCGGGAAGCTCACCGCCGTCCAGGCCGCGAACGCCGTACGCCCGCGCCGGGCCGCGCACCCCGCGCAGACGGCCGTCAGCACCCGCCACCCGGTACGCCCCCACCCCGCGTCCGCGAACGCGCACGGCACCCCGCCGCACGCACACGCGCCGACCCGCGCCACCCGCACCCGCTGCCGCTCGTACCGCATGCCGCGCTCGAAGCGGATGTACGCGCCGAGAACCGTGACCTCCAGCAGCACCGCCTTGCGGTACTGGCCGGCGCATGCCAGGGCCAGCGCCTGATCGAAGGTGTGCACACAGTAGAAACCGCAGTCGCAGCGCAGGGCGGGGCAGCGGTGGCGCCTGCCGTACACACAGCGCGCCTCGTCGAAGAACCCGTACGGAAGCGCACCGCCGAGCGAGACCCCGGCGAACCCGGCCCGCTCGCCGTCGTGGGAGAGCACGGCATGGGCGAGCTTGTACCCCTCGGGCGGCGCGGCGGGACGCTCCTCCGGCAGCCGCAGCCTCATCGCCCGGCGGGAACCGGATGCCGCTCCGGAACTTCGACGGACACCGGCTCCGGAACCTCGCACTCCGCGACCGTCTCGGGCACCGCCACGCCCCCTTCGGCGCTCGTCACGGCCTCCACGTCCTCCGCGACACCGACAGCAAGCGCTTTGCCCAGCCTCATGACGCCTCCCGGTACGGACCGGTCCGTTCGAGCCCTCGCCGCCGGACTCCCCGGACTCCGATGGACATCGTCCCGCCATGGTGCCCAGGAACAGCCGGGTTGGCACGGTCCGATACCGGCCACAGCGTGCGCCGGGCATGGATGTGGCCCGGCGGGGCTCCCCCGCCGGGCCACGGTGTCACGCAGGTTCCTGGTGCGGCAGCGCGCCTCAGTTGTGGCTGTGCAGCACCTCGTTCAACCCGCCCCAGGTGGCCTTGTTCGGGCGGGCCTCGACGACGCCGGTGGTGGAGTTGCGGCGGAAGAGGATGTTGTCGGCGCCGGAGAGTTCGGCGGCCTTGACGACCTGGCCGTCGGGCATGGTGACGCGGGTGCCCGCGGTCACGTACAGGCCCGCCTCGACCACGCACTCGTCGCCCAGCGCGATACCGATGCCGGACTCCGCGCCGAGCAGGCAGCGCTCGCCGATCGAGATGATCTGCTTGCCGCCGCCGGAGAGGGTGCCCATGGTGGAGGCGCCGCCGCCGATGTCCGAGCCGTCGCCGATGACGACGCCCGCGGAGATCCGGCCCTCGATCATCGAGGTGCCGAGCGTGCCGGCGTTGAAGTTGACGAAGCCCTCGTGCATCACGGTGGTGCCCGCGGCGAGGTGGGCGCCCAAACGCACCCGGTCGGCGTCGGCGATCCGCACGCCGGCCGGGGCGACGTAGTCCGTCATCCGCGGGAACTTGTCGACACTGGTGACCTGGAGGTGCAGGCCCTCGGCGCGGGCGTTCAGGCGCGCGGTCTCCAGCTGGTCGACGGCCACCGGGCCCAGCGAGGTCCAGGCGACGTTCGCCAGCAGCCCGAACATGCCCTCCAGGCTCTGGCCGTGCGGCTTGACCAGCCGGTGGCTGAGCAGGTGCAGGCGCAGGTACACGTCGTGCGCGTCCAGCGGCTTGTCGTCCAGCGAGGAGATGACCGTACGGACGGCCACGACCTCGACACCGCGGCGCGGGTCGGGACCGACCGCCTTCGGCGCGGCCTCGCCGAGCAGTTCGGCGGCGCGCTCGGCGGTCAGCCGCTCGGTCCCGGCGGGGCCGGGCTCGGCCACCAGCTCCGGCGCGGGGAACCAGGTGTCGAGGACGGTGCCGTCGGTGGTGACGGTGGCGAGCCCGGCGGCGACGGCGCCGGTCGTACGTGAGGAAGCGGAGGAGGTAGCAGCATCGGTCATGCCGAAAACCTAACCGGAGGGGGGCTGCCCAGGCGAACCGGTCCGGGAGGCGGGACGCCGGCCGGGCCCGGGAACCGGTCGTGCCGCCCGCCCGCGGCCCTAGATGCGGCTCACCGTGCCGCAAGCGCCTGCCTTCTCGTCGCGCAGTTCCTTGCTCCGGTCGTACGGGTCGGTGGCCGGGCCGGACGCCTCGGCCGCCGCCCGGCTGTCCGGGAACTGCGGGTGCAGGAAGCCGTCGTACACCGCGCAAGCGTTGTTCCCGAAGTCGGAGTCGTAGCCGGTCAGGGCCAGCTTGCCCGGCGTCACCCGGAAGCGGGCGGGGTCGTTGATCTCGACGTCCACCACCCGGCGGACCACCGTACGGGTCACCTCGGAGGCGCCCGGCGCGGCCCGCACGACCGGGTAGACGAAGGTGTGGTCGGTGTGGACGGCCAGCGCGCCGTCCCGGCCCTCCTTGAACGTGATCCGCCCCCGCGTCTTGACGACGTCACCGACGAGCCGCACCTCGTGCGGGTCGAACCGGGTGAACAGCCGCAGCGGATCGTGGTCCCGGTCCGGCTTCGCGAGCCCCTTCGCCACGTCTTCCCGTACGTCCGTCTGGAACGGATCGATCAGGTCCAGCGCCGCGGTGGGCCGCTCGCCGCGCAGCGTGCGCGGGTTCAGGTTGGCGTCGGTGAGGAGTTCCCTGACCTTCCGCAGGACGTCCGCCACCTCGTCCTTCGACAGCCGTCCCACCGGCCTGGCGTCCGGCAGGACGATGCCCGCCGCGCCGTCCGCGTACCGTACGGCGGGCGAGCCCGCGAAGGGCGCCGCCAGGGTCGGGGTGGCGGGAAACGCCTCGTCGGCGGGCGCCGCGCCGGGGGCGGCGGTCTCCGGCGGCAGCGGCGCGGCGGCCGTGGTGTCACCGCCGAGCCGGCCGGGGAGCTTCGAGCGGATGTCCCCCGGGTTCAGGACCAGCACCGCCGCCCCGGCCGCGACGATCACCGCGGCGCCGATACGTATCCGCTTGCGCCGCCGCGCGCCCCGTCCGTCCCGGTCCCGCCAGGCGGGTCCGGTGAACCAGTCCTCGGTGCCGTCCGCCTGCTTGCCCGGGCCCTGGGGCTTCCTCTTCACGTGTGGTTCTCTCGCCTCGTGCCGCTGGGCGGCAGCAGGCACAGAACGCCGCAAGGCCCCCCACGTGATCAATAACGATCAAGATCTACACGGGGGCGGACACATGTCACAAGTTGAGCGATAAAGGATGGATGACCGGGCGACCGCCGAACGCTCACCGAGCGACCACCGGAGCCCCCTCAGCCGATCACCCGCGCCACCGCGTCCCGCACCTCCGCGCGGTCGAACTCCCGCCCCGTCAGCAGATGTTGCAGCATCAGCCCGTCGATCAGTCCGACCAGCGCCCGCGCGGTCCCCGCGTCACCGGTCCGCCGCCGCAGCAGCTCGGCCATCGTGTCGAGGCATTCGGCCGCGAGCGGCCGCACCGCCTCGTGCCGCAGGGCCGCGAGGTACAGCTCGTACTCCAGCTCCACCCGCGACCGGTCCCCGCCCAGCGACTCCTCGACCAGCCGCGTCAGCTCGTCCGCGAGCGGCACGTCCGGATCCACGCCCCGCACCCACGCCTCGATCCCGGCCAGCCACTCCCCGTTGACCTGCCGCAGCGCCGCGATCAGCAGATCGTCCAGCGAGGCGAAGTGGTACGTGGTCGAGCCGAGCGGTACGTCCGCCTCGGCGGCCACCGCGCGGTGGCCGAGCCCGGCGATGCCCCGCCCGGCCACCACCCGGATCGCCGCGTCGATGATCCGCTGCCGCCGGTCGGGGTCGTAACGGCGGGGCATCAGTGCGCTCCGCCCAGATTCAGCACGACAACGCCCGCGATCACGAGCAGCACCCCGATGATCCGCGCGGCGGTCGCCGCCTCCCCGAGGAACACCATCCCGATCGCCGCCACGACAGCCGTCCCCGCCCCGGACCAGATCGCGTACGCCGTCCCGACGTCCATGGTCTTCAGCGTCTTCGCGAGCAGCACGAACGCGACGACGTACCCCAGCGCGGTCCCGAGCGAGGGCCACAGCCTGCTGAACCCGTCGCTGTACTTCATCGCGGTCGTCGCGAGGATCTCGGAGAGGATCGCCCCGGCAAGCGTCACGTACACCATATGTACGAGCGTACACAACGTTGCGTACGACCGTACGTAAAGCCGGGCCCGACGATCACTCCCGTACGGGCCCCGCCGGGTTCCCCCTCAGTCCAGCAACGACTTCTTCGGCCTCAGCACGCAGAATTCGTTGCCCTCCGGGTCCGCCAGGACCACCCACGACACGTCGTCCCCCTGCCCCACGTCCACCCGCCGCGCCCCGAGCCCGATGATCCGCTCGACCTCGGCCGTCTGGTCGTCCGGAGCGAGGTCGATGTGCAGGCGGTTCTTGCCCGCCTTCGCCTCGGGGACGGACAGGAAGGTGATTCCGGGGAGGGCGTTCTCGTCGGCGGCGATGATCACCTCTTCGTCGTCCTCGTGCAGGATGCGCCAGTCCAGGACGCGGGCCCAGAAGGTGGCGAGTCCTTTGAGGTCATGGGCGTCGACGGCGAGTTGGTACAGCGAAACGGCCATGCCCGCCAGTGTGCCTGGCGGGCATGGCCGTGTCAGGGGGTCGGTCAGACGTTGAACCCCAGGGCGCGCAGCTGCTCGCGGCCCTCGTCCGTGATCTTGTCCGGGCCCCACGGCGGCATCCAGACCCAGTTGATCTTGAGTTCGCTGACGATGCCGTCCGTGGCGGACCGCGCCTGGTCCTCGATGACGTCGGTCAGCGGGCAGGCCGCCGAGGTGAGCGTCATGTCGACGGTGGCGATGTTGGCGTCGTCCACGTGGATGCCGTAGATCAGGCCCAGGTTGACGACGTCGATGCCCAGCTCGGGGTCGACGACGTCGTACAGGGCCTCGCGGACCTCTTCCTCCGAGGCCGGCTTCGTGGTCACTGCGTTCTCGGTCATGCGGTCTTCGCCTCCTCGGAGAGGGCCTTGGCGGTGGCGTCCTTCCAAGCCATCCAGCTCAGCAGGGCGCACTTGACGCGGGCGGGGTACTTCGAGACGCCGGCGAACGCCACCGCGTCCTCCAGCACCTCCTCCATGGCGTCGTCCGGCTCCAGCTGGCCGCGGGACTGCATCAGCTCCAGGAAGGTCTCCTGGATCTTCTGCGCCTCGCCCAGCTCCTTGCCGACCAGCAGGTCGTTGAGCACGGACGCGCTGGCCTGGCTGATGGAGCAGCCCTGGCCCTCGTACGACACGTCTTCCACGGTCGCACCGTTGAGCCGCACGCGCAGGGTGATCTCGTCACCGCAGGTCGGGTTGACGTGGTGCACCTCGGCGTCGCCGTCCCGCAGACCGCGCCCATGGGGGTGCTTGTAGTGGTCCAGGATGACGTCCTGGTACATGGAATCCAGCTTCACGGCTCAGTCAGTCCTCGTCCTCATCCGAAGAAGTTGCGGACGTGCTCCAGCCCCTCGACCAGGGCGTCGACCTCGGCCGGAGTGGAGTACAGGTAGAAAGACGCTCGCGTGGTCGCGGGAATTCCGTAGCGCAGGCACACCGGCCGCGCGCAGTGGTGGCCGACCCGGACCGCGATGCCCTGTTCGTCCAGCACCTGGCCCACGTCGTGCGGGTGGATGTCACCGAGCGTGAAGGAGATCGTCGCGCCGCGGTCCTCGGCCGTGGAGGGGCCGATGATGCGCAGGTCGGGGACCTCCAGCAGCCGCCGGACGGCGTACTCCGTCATGGCGTGCTCGTGCGCGGCGATGTTCTCCATGCCGATCGAGGTGAGGTAGTCCACGGCCGCGCCGAGGCCGACGGCCTGCGCGATCGGGGGCGTGCCCGCCTCGAACTTGTGCGGCGCGGGGGCGTAGGTCGAGGAGTGCATGGACACCGTCTCGATCATTTCGCCGCCGCCGAGGAACGGGGGCAGGTCCTCCAGGAGTTCCTGGCGGCCCCACAGGACGCCGATGCCCGTCGGGCCGCACATCTTGTGGCCGGTGAAGGCCACGAAGTCGGCCTGCAGCGCCTGCACGTCCAGCGGCATGTGCGGGGCGGCCTGCGAGGCGTCGATGCAGACCAGCGCGCCGACCTCCTGGGCGCGGCGGATGATCGCCTCGACCGGGTTGACGGTGCCCATCAGGTTGGAGACCAGCGTGAAGGAGACGATCTTCGTACGGTCGGTGATGACCTCGTCGATCGTGTCCAGGTCGAGCCGGCCGTCGTCGGTCAGCCCGAACCACTTCAGCTTCGCGCCGGTGCGCTGCGAGAGCAGCTGCCACGGAACGATGTTGGAGTGGTGCTCCATCTCCGTGATGACGATCTCGGTGTCCTGGTCGACGCGGTACGGCTCGTCCGCCCAGCCGAGCATGTTCGCGACGAGGTTGAGCGACTCCGAGGCGTTCTTGGTGAAGATCACCTCGTCGCGGCTCGGCGCGTTGATGAACGCGGCGACCTTGTCGCGCGCGCCCTCGTACAGCGCCGTGGCCTCCTCGGCGAGCACGTGCACACCGCGGTGGACGTTGGCGTTGTAGCGCTCGTAGTAGGCGTTCAGCGCGTCGAGGACCTGGCGGGGCTTCTGCGAGGTCGCCGCGTTGTCCAGATACACGAGCTTCTTCCCGTCGTGGATCTGTCGGTCCAGGATGGGGAAGTCCTTGCGGATCGCCTCTGTGTCGAGGAGGCCCGGCAGCTTTGTCACGCGGTTGCGCCACCCTTCACGTACGCCTCGTAGCCCTCGGCCTCCAGCTTGTCCGCCAGCTCCGGGCCGCCGGACTCGGCGATCCGGCCGTTGGCGAAGACATGCACGTGGTCGGGCTTGATGTAACGGAGAATCCGGGTGTAGTGGGTGATCAGCAGGGTGCCCACGTCGCCGGACTCACGGACACGGTTGACGCCCTCGGAGACGATCCGCAGCGCGTCGACGTCCAGACCGGAGTCGGTCTCGTCGAGGATCGCGATCTTCGGCTTGAGCAGCTCCAGCTGGAGGATCTCGTGGCGCTTCTTCTCACCGCCGGAGAAGCCCTCGTTGACGTTGCGCTCGGCGAAGGCCGGGTCCATGGACAGCCGCTCCATGGCCTCCTTGACCTCCTTGACCCAGGTACGCAGCTTGGGGGCCTCGCCGCGGATGGCGGTGGCGGAGGTGCGCAGGAAGTTGGAGACGGAGACGCCGGGCACCTCGACCGGGTACTGCATGGCGAGGAAGACGCCGGCGCGGGCGCGCTCGTCGACGGACATTTCCAGGACGTCCTCGCCGTCGAGGGTGACGGTGCCGCCGGTGATCGTGTACTTGGGGTGACCCGCCAGCGAGTAGGCGAGGGTGGACTTGCCGGAGCCGTTGGGGCCCATGATGGCGTGCGTCTCGCCCTGCTTCACGGTCAGGTCGACGCCCTTCAGGATCTCGCGCGAGCCGTTCTCGGCTTCGACGGAGACGTGCAGGTCGTGGATCTCAAGCGTTGCCATGGGGACTCAGGACTCCTGGGTGACGGAGACGAGCACGGAAGCGTCCGGGCCCTCTCCTTCGATCTTTACGGGGTATACGGGGACGGGCTGCGTCGCGGGCAGGCCGGAGGGCTTGCCGGTGCGCAGGTCGAAGCTGGAGCCGTGCAGCCAGCACTCGATGGAGCAGTCCTCCACCTCGCCCTCGGACAGGGAGACGTTCGCGTGCGAGCAGATGTCGTTGATCGCGAACACCTCGCCCTCGGTACGGACGAGGGAGACCGGCACGCCGTCGATCTCGACGCGCTTGGGGCTGTCCTCCTCCAGTTCGGCCAGCCCGCAGGCGCGCACGTAGGCGGCGGTCATGCCACGGACGCTTCCAGCTCGGCCTCGATCTTGGCGATCAGGCGCTCTTCCACGTCCGGCAGACCGATCTGCTGGACGAGTTCGGCGAAGAAGCCGCGGACGACCAGGCGGCGGGCCTCGTCGGCCGGGATGCCGCGGGCCATCAGGTAGAACAGCTGCTCGTCGTCGAAGCGGCCGGTCGCCGAGGCGTGGCCCGCGCCGACGATCTCGCCGGTCTCGATCTCCAGGTTGGGCACCGAGTCCACCCGGGCGCCGTCGGTCAGCACCAGGTTGCGGTTGAGCTCGTAGGTGTCCGTGCCGGTGGCGGCGGCGCGGATGAGCACGTCGCCGATCCAGACGGCGTGCGCGTCCTGGCCCTGGAGGGCGCCCTTGTAGACGACGTTGGAGCGGCAGTTCTGCGCCTCGTGGTCGACGAAGAGGCGGTGCTCCTGGTGCTGGCCGTTGTCGGTGAAGTACAGGCCGTAGAACTCGGCCTCGCCGCCGGGCGCACCGTACGTGACGCGCGGGTGCAGCCGGACCAGGTCGCCGCCGAAGGTGACGACCACGGACTTGAAGCCGGCGTCCCGGCCGACCAGCGCGTTGTGCTGGGCGACGTGGACGGCGGAATCGTCCCAGTCCTGCACCGAGACGACGGTCAGCTTGGCGCCGTCGCCGATGATGTAGTCGACGTTGGCGGCGAGCGTGGCGTCGCCGGTGTGGTCCATCACGACGACGGCCTCGGCGAACGCGCCCAGCTCGATGACCTGGTGGCCGAAGGCGGTGCCGCCCTCGCCGTGCACGGCGATGCGGATCGGCTCGGTGAGCACGGTCTCCTTGGGCACCGTGACGACCGACGCCTTCTCGAAGGAGCTGTACGCCTGGGCGGCGACCCGGTCGACGGGCTTGCCGGCCTTGCCGACGCGCGGGTCGTCGCGCTCGACCAGTTCGTGGGTGACGCCCTCGGGCGCGGTGATGTCCACCTTCAGGTCGGCGCCCGAGGCGACGGCGGTGCCGTCGTGCAGGCCCTTCAGGCGCGCGAGGGGCGTGAAGCGCCACTCCTCCTCGCGGCCGTGCGGCACCGGGAAGTCCGCCACGTCGTAGGACGGCGGGGCGCTCATCCGGGTGGCGACGGTGGACTCCGCGGCCACCGCGATCGAACCGGTGGTTGTCGAACCCGCCGGGATTGTCTGAGCCTCAGCCATGGCTGTCGTCGTGCTCTCTTCCTCGTGAGAAATCAGTAGCTGCCCGCTGCGGCCGTCAGCCGACCGCGCCTTCCATCTGCAGCTCGATCAGCCGGTTCAGCTCCAGCGCGTACTCCATGGGCAGCTCGCGGGCGATCGGCTCCACGAAGCCGCGCACGATCATCGCCATCGCCTCGTCCTCGGACAGGCCGCGCGCCATCAGGTAGAAGAGCTGGTCGTCGCTGACCTTGGAGACGGTCGCCTCGTGGCCCATGGTCACGTCGTCCTCGCGGACGTCCACGTACGGGTAGGTGTCCGAGCGGGAGATCGTGTCGACGAGCAGGGCGTCACAGAGCACGTTGGACTTGGAGCCCTCGGCACCCTCGCCGATCTCGATCAGACCGCGATAGGACGTGCGGCCGCCGGCCCGCGCCACCGACTTCGAGACGATGTTGGACGAGGTGTGCGGGGCCATGTGGACCATCTTGGCGCCCGCGTCCTGGTGCTGGCCCTCGCCCGCGAAGGCGATGGACAGGGTCTCGCCCTTGGCGTGCTCGCCCATCAGGTAGACGGCCGGGTACTTCATGGTCACCTTGGAGCCGATGTTGCCGTCGACCCACTCCATGGTCGCGCCCTCGTAGGCGACGGCGCGCTTGGTGACCAGGTTGTAGACGTTGTTCGACCAGTTCTGGATCGTCGTGTAGCGGCAGCGGCCGCCCTTCTTCACGATGATCTCGACGACCGCGGAGTGCAGCGAGTCGGACTTGTAGATCGGGGCGGTGCAGCCCTCGACGTAGTGGACGTAGGCGTCCTCGTCGACGATGATCAGCGTCCGCTCGAACTGGCCCATGTTCTCGGTGTTGATGCGGAAGTACGCCTGGAGCGGGATGTCCACGTGCACGCCCTTGGGGACGTAGATGAACGAGCCGCCGGACCAGACCGCGGTGTTCAGCGAGGCGAACTTGTTGTCGCCGGCCGGGATCACCGTGCCGAAGTACTCCTTGAAGAGCTCCGGGTGCTCCTTGAGCGCGGTGTCGGTGTCCAGGAAGATGACGCCCTGCTGCTCCAGGTCCTCGCGGATCTGGTGGTAGACGACCTCGGACTCGTACTGCGCCGCGACACCGGCGACCAGCCGCTGCTTCTCCGCCTCGGGGATGCCCAGCTTGTCGTAGGTGTTCTTGATGTCCTCGGGCAGGTCCTCCCAGGAGGCGGCCTGCTGCTCCGTGGAGCGCACGAAGTACTTGATGTTGTCGAAGTCGATGCCCGAGAGGTCCGAGCCCCAGTTCGGCATGGGCTTCTTGCCGAAGAGCTTGAGGCCCTTGAGGCGGAGCTTGAGCATCCACTCGGGCTCGTTCTTCTTCGCCGAGATGTCGCGGACGACGTCCTCGGACAGGCCGCGCTTGGCAGAGGCGCCGGCCACGTCGGAGTCGGCCCAGCCGTACTCGTACGTGCCCAGGCCCTCGAGCTCGGGGTGAGCAGTCTCCGTGGGGAGAGTCATGCGGGGTTCCTCCCGGCCGTGCTTGCAGAAGCTGTGGTGGTCTTGGTGGTGCGGTGGGCGGCCTTGCCGGCGCTTTGTCGGCCCTTCGGGACGAAGGTCGTGCAGACACCGTCGCCGTGGGCGATGGTGGCAAGGCGTTGCACATGGGTCCCCAGCAGGCGGGAGAAGACCTCGGTCTCCGCCTCGCACAGCTGCGGGAACTGCTCGGCGACGTGGGCGACCGGGCAGTGGTGCTGGCAGAGCTGCTCACCTAGCTGATGACTGGGCGCGCTGCGTGCCGTAGCAGCGTACCCGTCCGCGGTCAATGCCTCGGCGAGTGCCTTCGTACGCCCCTCGGGGGCGGCGGCCTCGACGGCGTGCCGGTAGCTCTCGGCGAGGGCCGCGAAGCGGGCGCGGGCGAACGCCGCGATGGCGGCCTCGCCCAGCTCGCCGCCGCCCGCGCTCTCCGCGATCCAGCGCAGCGCATCGGCCGCGAGCTGGTCGTAGGACTGGTCGAAGGCGTCCCGGCCGCAGTCGGTGAGGGCGAAGACCTTGGCGGGGCGGCCGCGGGTGCGGGCGCCGTAGACGCGCTTCTCGCGGGGCTCGACGACGTTCTCCGCGACGAGGGCGTCGAGGTGGCGGCGGACGGCCGCCTGGGTCAGCTCCAGCCGGAGGGCCAGCTCGGCCGCGGTGGACGGACCGTGATCGAGAATGGAGCGCGCGACACGGTTGCGCGTGCCCCGCTGTTCGTCGTGGGACGGCGCGGCGCCGGGGGCGGACCGCGCGGCCCTCGCGGGCGCGGGGCGGTCCGGCCCGCCGGCCGGCCGGGCCGCGGTGCCTTCCTGGTCCTCGCTCGCGTATTTCACAACGCCATTGTTGCGTAATTCCTCAGGCCGATACAACCCTCGACCGGATCACGGACAGGTGGCCTCGATCACTAAGGGTTACCTAATCGGCGGGGGTGTCTGATGACCGTACGGACTCGGTGGAACAGCCGCTGACCTGCGGATTCATGGTCACACACGGTCCTCGGGCGGCTGCCCGCCCCCTCCCCGCCCCGATGCCGATGATCTACGCCCCGCACAGGACACCCCACCTCCGCCGCCCGGGGGAATACCTCCTTGGTCGGACCTTTTCGCCCCCGCTCCTGCGCGCACCCCCGCGCTTCGTAGACTTCCGGTCATGCGCAGCGCCTCCTCCGGGGACACCCCCCGGGCCCCCGGCCGTCCGCCCGCCGTAGAGATCACCGGCCTGGTCAAGCGGTACGGGAACAAGACCGCGGTGGACGGCCTCGATCTCCGGGTCGAGGCGGGCTCGGTGACCGCCGTCCTCGGGCCCAACGGCGCCGGAAAGACGACCACCGTCGAGATCTGCGAGGGCTACCGCCGTCCCGACGCGGGCACGGTCCGCGTCCTGGGCCTGGACCCGGTCGCCGACGCCGCGGCGCTGCGCCCCCGTATCGGCGTGATGCTCCAGTCCGGCGGCGTCTACGCGGGCGCCCGCGCCGAGGAGATGCTGCGGCACACCGCGAGCCTGCACGCCCACCCCGTCGACGTCGATCTGCTCATGGACCGGCTGGGCCTGGGCAGCTGCGGCCGTACGAGCTACCGGCGGCTGTCCGGCGGGCAGCAGCAGCGGCTCGCGCTGGCCATGGCCGTGGTCGGCCGCCCCGAGCTGGTCTTCCTCGACGAGCCGACGGCCGGTCTGGACCCGCAGGCCCGGCACGCCACCTGGGACCTCGTACGGGAGCTGCGCGCCGACGGCGTGAGCACCGTGCTGACCACCCACTTCATGGACGAGGCCGAGCAGCTGGCCGACGATGTGGCGATCATCGACGGCGGCCGGGTGATCGCCCAGGGCAGCCCGGAGGAGCTGTGCGCGGGCGGCGCCGAGAACACCCTGCGCTTCACCGGCCGGCCCGGCCTCGACCTGGCGACGCTGCTCAAGGCGCTGCCCGCGGACAGCGCGGCGGCCGAGCTGACGCCCGGCACGTACCGGGTGAGCGGGAAGGTCGACCCGCAGCTGCTGGCGACCGTGGCCTCCTGGTGCGCGCAGCACGGCGTCATGCCGAACGCCATAGCCGTCGAGCGGCACACCCTGGAGGACGTCTTCCTCGAACTGACCGGCAAGGAGCTGCGCTGATGACCGCCACCGGCACGACGGACCGGGGCGGCGCGGCCGGCGCCCCGGGCACCTTCGCCCCCCGGCCCGGCGCGGCGCCGCTGGGCCGGATGATCCGCGCGCAGGCCCTCCTCGAAACGAAGATGCTGCTGCGCAACGGTGAGCAGCTGCTGCTGACCGTCGTCATCCCGACGCTGCTGCTGGTCCTGTTCTCCGCCGTGGACATCGTGGACACGGGCGCGGGCAAGGCGGTCGACTTCCTGGCGCCGGGCATCCTGGCCCTCGCCGTGCTGTCCACCGCCTTCACCGGGCAGGCCATCGCGACCGGTTTCGAGCGCCGGTACGGGGTCCTGAAGCGGCTGGCCGCCTCGCCGCTGCCCCGCTGGGCGCTGATGACGGCCAAGACGTGCTCGGTGCTGGTGACCGAGATTCTCCAGGTCGTGCTGCTGACGGTGATCGCGTTCGCGCTGGGCTGGTCCCCGCACGGCAACCCGCTGTCCGTGGTGCTGCTGCTCGTCCTCGGTACGGCGGCGTTCTCCGGCCTCGGCCTGCTGATGGCGGGCACGCTCAAGGCGGAGGCGACGCTGGCGGCGGCCAATCTCGTCTTTCTGCTGCTGCTGGTCGGCGGCGGAGTGATCGTGCCGCTGGACAAGTTCCCGGACGCGGCGCAGTCGGTGCTCGGGCTGCTGCCGATCTCCGCGCTCTCGGACGGCCTGCGGGACGTCCTCCAGCACGGCGCCGGGCTGCCCTGGGGCGACCTGGGCATCCTCGCCGTGTGGGCGGTGCTGGGGCTGGGCGCGGCGGCGAAGTTCTTCCGCTGGGAGTAGCCGTGAGCTGCGGTGACCCGAACGGCCCGCGCGTTGCCCACCCCCTCGTGAAACTTTGCACAAGCCGCGGCCTACCATGGCTGCGTGCCGAACACGTGGAACCCCTTTGAGCTGATCGCGCGCCGTTGGCAGCCCAGCGCCGCCTTCGTCCGGCGCGCCGCGCTGGCCACCGTCGTGATGTCCGTCGTGATCGTCGTGACGGGCGGCGCCGTCCGGCTCACCCAGTCCGGCCTGGGCTGCTCGACCTGGCCCAAGTGCACGCCGGACAGCCTGACACCCACCGCCGCGATGGGCATCAACGGCCTCATCGAGTTCGGCAACCGACTGCTGACGTACGTGCTGTGCGCGTTCATCGGCGTCTTCATCATCGCGGCCCGCGCCCGCGCGCCCCGCCGCCGCTCGCTCACCCGCCTCGGCTGGGCGATGTTCTGGGTGGTCATGGGCAACGCGGTCTGGGGCGGCATCGTCGTCCTGACCGGCCTGAACCCGTACCTCGTGGCCGCGCACTTCCTGCTCACCACCGCCCTGCTCACGGTCTCCGTGCTGGCCTGGCGGCGCGCCGCCGAGGGCGACGAGGCGCCGCGCGACCTGGTCTCCCGGCCGGTGCGCCAGCTGTCCGGGCTGCTGGTCCTGGCGACCGGCGCGCTCACCGTCCTCGGTACGGTCGTCACCGGCGCGGGCCCGCACGCGGGCGACGCCAAGAAGGTCCACCGCATCCCGGTGGACTGGCGCGAGATCACCCAGCTGCACGTCGACTTCGTCTACATCGTCGTCGGGCTGTCCGTGGCCCTGTGGTTCACGCTGCGGGCCGTCAAGGCACCGGCCGCGCCGCGCCGGATGGTCCTGGAGCTGTTCGGCTGCATCGCCGTCCAGGGCGTCATCGGCTACGTCCAGTACTTCGTGGGCCTGCCGGAGATCGTCGTCGGCCTGCACATGCTGGTCTCGACGCTGGTGTGGATCTGCGTGCTGCGCATCCACCTCGCGCTGCGCGACCGGGGGCCGGTGCCCGCCGGGGAGGGCGAGCCCTCCGGGCCCAAGGCCGAGGTTCCCGCCCCCGCCGAGGCCGGCGCCGCCGCGCCTCAGCCCGCCGCCGGGGCCTCCAGCCGGTAGACCCGGCGCGCCGTCCCGGACGCGATCATCGCGGTGATCCGCCGCGCGTCCGCGGGCGCGCACATGCCCTCCTCGGTCCACTCCCGTACGACCCGCTCCACGGCCCGTACGAAGAACCGCGCGCCCGTCACGTACAGCTCGGGCAGCGCCCGCGCGCCCGTGGAGAACAGCAGCTTGCCGAACGGGGCGCGGGCGAGCGTTTCCCCGGGGTACGGACCGGCGTCCGCATAGACGTGCGGGTGCACCGCCGCCAGCTCCGCCGCCCGCGCGTGGTGCGGCGGCCGGGGCAGCAGCACCACGTCCGTACCGAGACCGGCGGTGGCCCGCAGGAAGCCCGTCAGCGGCTGCGGATCGGTGCAGTGCAGCTGTACGGGGACGCTGGTGGCCACCGCGCTCCACAGCAGGTGCCGCAGCAGCGTCGGGTCGGTGAGCCGCTCCCCCGGCCTGCGGTCGCACAGCCACCGGTCGGCGGCGCGCCGCACCTCGCCCGCCTCCGGGGCGCGGCCCTCGCAGAAGGCCGCGGCGGAGGCGAAGGCGGTGGCGTCCTGGGTGGCCGCGTAGACCGCCTCGGCGGTGTAGCCGATGAAGGAGTCGACGCTGCCGGAGGTGTCGGCGATCTGTTCGGCGAGCGGTTCGAGCCGGATGACCTCGTGGGCACCGGCCTCCGCCGCGGCAGCCAGTTCGGCGGCCGAGGTCAGCTCGCTGGGCGCCCCGGCCGCCAGCAGGAACGTACCGATGCCGGAGCCGCGCAGCAGCAGACGGGTCGCGCGGAAGGCGCCCAGCTCCCGCCTGCGGGCGAGGTAGCGGGCGGGCGGGCAGTGGGCCTCCAGGCCGAGCAGCGGCGGGCACCAGCGGCGTACGCCGAGGCCGGTCCAGCTGTCGAAGAAAGTGGTGCCGGCCGGTGCCGGGCCGTGGCCGCCGCAGGCCGCGGCGAGGTGCGCCTCGAAGGCGCCGAGCCCCAGGTCCCCGTGGAGCGCGCCGTGGCTGTACTGGTCCACGAGCGGTGGCAGTCGGTCCATCCGCCCCTCCTCGCCGAAGCCGCCGAAGCCGAAGGCGCTCGCGGCGCCGAGAGCCCACCCGGCGCGGCACGGACGCCGCCCCTGGTGGGCTCAACGGACGACGCGGTCGTCAGGTAGCGGGCCCGTCGGGCCGCGGGGCCGTTCGACGGGGCCGTACAGCGGTTCATGCCTACGCGTTGGCCGGACCGCCCACCTGGATGCCCGCCATCCGCGACCATTCGTACGGCCCGGTGCGCACCTTGGCCGCGAACTCGCCGTCGAAGTCCTCGTGCAGCTCGGCCCCCGCCCGCTCGACCGCGCCCCGCGCGATGTCCTGGGAGTCGGCGACCAGGTTGCCCCACTGGCCGTCCGCGCCGACCAGCGCGATGCGGACGCGGCCGCGGCCGATGTGGGCGAGCTGGGCCCCGGCGCCGCCGCCGTGCGCGGCGGCGAAGGCGCGGACGGCCTTGGCCAGCGCGGCCGTGCGCCGCTCGTCCCGCTTGGACCGGCCCCCGGTCTCCTGGTCTTCCCGCTGCTCGTCCGCCTGCTTGGTGTCTGCCATGGACAGGATGCTACCCGCCGGTAATCAGCGGGGGAAGAGCCGCCCGGCCTACGACGGGGGCCCGCCACGAACGTGTCGTGACGGGCCCTCGGGACGCTGCGGGCGCAGCGCGCGGCTACCGCAGGAACGGGTCCACGGCCAGCGCGACGAACAGCAGCGAGACATAGGTGATCGACCAGTGGAACAGCCGCATCTCCTTCAGCTTCGGCCCGGTGATCCCGGCCTTGGCGCGGGACTGGAGGGCGTGCGCCTCGATGAGCCAGAAGCCGCCGCACAGCACCGCCACCGCGGTGTAGAACCAGCCCGTGTAGCCCAGCGGCTGGAGCAGCAGGGAGACCAGCACCATCACCCAGCTGTACGCGACGATCTGGCGGGCCACGGCCTTGTTCCCGGCGACGACCGGCAGCATCGGCACGCCGACCCGCTCGTAGTCGTCCTTGGCCTTCATGGACAGCGGCCAGTAGTGCGGCGGCGTCCAGAAGAAGATGACGAGGAAGAGGATGGCCGAGGCCCAGGAGACGGTGTTGGTGACCGCGGACCAGCCGATGAAGACCGGCATACAGCCCGCGATGCCGCCCCAGACGATGTTCTGGGCGGTCCGCCGCTTGAGGATCATCGTGTAGACGACGACATAGAAGAGCAGCGCGCCGAGCGAGAGCATCGCCGAGAGCGGGTTGACCAGGAACCAGAACCACGCGGTGGAGCCGACGGCCAGCGCGCTCGCGAAGACCAGGCACTCCCGGGGCGAGACCATGCCGGTGACCAGGGGCCGCTGCGAGGTGCGGTCCATCAGGGCATCGATGTCGCGGTCGATGTACATGTTGAACGCGGCGGCACCGCCGGCGGAGAGATAGCCGCCGATGCAGGTGGCCAGCACCAGGCCCAGGTCGGGGACGCCACCGGCCGCCAGGAACATCACCGGAACCGTCGTCATGAGCAGCAGCTCGATGACCCGCGGCTTGGTCAGTGCCACGAACGCCTTGACACGGGCCCCGAACGGACGGTGACCTGAACCCTGCGGGCCCTGGGCTAGGACCCCTGCAGGACGGGATTCGACGGCCGTCACGCACACCCCTGGAAGTAACATCAGCGACTCGCGCCGCGAAGATAAGGCCAGCAAGCGTTCCCGGCCGTGAAGACCCGGTAAAGGCTTGCGCGTACCACGCCACTTTAGACGTTGGCCATACGACGGCCTTCGCGGGGGTGGGGTCGTGTTGAGGCCGGTCCCGGGGCCGCCCGGGCCGCATCGCCCGCCGCCCCTCGCGCGCGTCACGCGCCGCACGCCGCCGTTCCGCCGCGCGCCGCGGTTCCTCTTCTCCGGCGTCCGGCCCTCCGCGTTCCGCCGCCGTTCACGCCGTTCAGGAGGCGAAGGCGGGCACCGCCCGGCAGTCTGGAGAGGTGGCCGCCCCGCCCGGGGCGGGAATATCCGGCGCATGGATTTGGTTGCTCTAGGCGACTGGTTTCATCATGACGAGCCGTCGACGCTCCGTCGAAAAGACGCGCGTACATGCGGGGGTAGGCTCGACAGCGCCGGGTGGACATACCGTCCCCGGCATTCGACATGTGGAGAGGAGCCCTGACTCAGGGTGAGCACCAAGCCGACCACCACAGATTTCGAGTGGACCGATCTGGACCAGCGGGCCGTCGATACCGTTCGCGTCCTGGCCATGGATTCCGTGCAGAAGGTCGGTAACGGCCATCCGGGTACCGCCATGAGCCTCGCGCCGGCCGCCTACGTCCTCTTCCAGAAGCTGATGAAGCACGACCCGGCGGACGCCAAGTGGACCGGCCGCGACCGGTTCGTGCTGTCCGCCGGCCACTCCAGCCTGACCCTGTACATCCAGCTCTACCTGGCCGGCTACGGCCTGGAGCTGGACGACCTGAAGTCCTTCCGCACCTGGGGCTCCAAGACCCCGGGCCACCCGGAGTACGGCCACACGGTCGGCGTGGAGACCACCACGGGACCGCTCGGCCAGGGTGTCGCCAACGCGGTGGGCATGGCCATGGCCGCCCGCTACGAGCGCGGCCTGTTCGACCCGGACGCGGCCCCCGGCACCTCGCCCTTCGACCACACCATCTGGGTCATCGCCGGTGACGGCTGCCTCCAGGAGGGCGTGTCGGCCGAGGCGTCCTCGCTCGCCGGCCACCAGAAGCTCGGCAACCTCGTGATGCTGTGGGACGACAACCACATCTCCATCGAGGGCGACACCGAGACCGCCATCTCCGAGGACACGATCAAGCGCTACGAGGCGTACGGCTGGCACGTCCAGCGCGTCGAGCAGCTGCCCAGCGGCGACCTCGACCCGGTCGGCCTGGCCAAGGCCCTCAAGGCCGCCCAGGAGGAGACCGAGCGTCCCTCCTTCATCGCGGCCCGCTCGATCATCGCCTGGCCCGCCCCGAACGCCCAGAACACCGAGGCCGCGCACGGCTCCGCGCTGGGCGACGAAGAGGTCGCGGCCACCAAGAAGGTGCTGGGCTTCGACCCGGAGAAGTCCTTCGAGGTCTCCGACGAGGTCATCGAGCACACCCGCGCCGCCTGGAAGCGCGGCAGCGAGGCGCACGCCGAGTGGGACAAGCAGCTCGCCGCCTGGCGCGCCGCCAACCCTGAGCGCGCCGCCCTGTTCGACCGCATCCAGGCGGGCGAGCTGCCGGACGGCTGGGAGAAGGCGCTGCCCGCCTTCGAGACCGGCAAGGGCGTCGCCACCCGCGCGGCCTCCGGCAAGATCCTCCAGGCGCTCGGCGCGGTCGTGCCCGAGCTGTGGGGCGGCTCCGCCGACCTCGCCGGCTCGAACAACACCACCATCGACAAGAACTCCTCGTTCCTGCCGGAGGGCAACCCGCTCCCGGAGGCGAGCCCGTACGGCCGCACGGTGCACTACGGCATCCGTGAGCACGCCATGGGCTCGACCATGAACGGCATCGCGCTGCACGGCAACACCCGCATCTACGGCGGCACCTTCCTGGTGTTCTCCGACTACATGCGCCCCGCCGTCCGCCTCGCCGCGCTCATGCAGCTGCCCGTGACGTACGTGTGGACCCACGACTCCATCGGCCTCGGCGAGGACGGCCCGACCCACCAGCCGGTCGAGCACCTGGCCGCGCTGCGCGCCATCCCGGGCCTGAACATCGTGCGCCCGGCCGACGCCAACGAGACCGCCACCGCCTGGGCCGAGATCCTGCGCCGCCACCAGAGCAAGCCGGCGCCGCACGCCCTCGCGCTCACCCGCCAGGGCGTACCGACGTACGAGACGAACCCGGCCGCGGCCAAGGGCGGCTACGTGCTGTTCGAGGCCGAGGGCGGCGAGCCGCAGGTCATCCTGATCGGCACCGGCTCCGAGGTGCAGCTCGCCGTCGAGGCGCGCGAGGCGCTGCAGGCCGAGGGCATCCCGACGCGCGTCGTCTCGATGCCGTCCGTCGAGTGGTTCGAGGAGCAGGACCAGGGGTACCGCGACAGCGTGCTGCTGCCGACGGTCAAGGCCCGGGTCGCGGTCGAGGCCGGCATCGGTCTGACCTGGCACCGCTACGTGGGTCCGCAGGGCCGGATCGTCTCGCTGGAGCACTTCGGTGCCTCGGCGGACGCCAAGACCCTCTTCCACGAGTTCGGCTTCACCGCCGACGCGGTCGCCACGGCGGCCCGGGAATCCCTCGCAGCGGCCACGCGCTGACGCCCGTACACCATCTAGTAGGAGATGCAAACCCCATGACAGACGCACTCAAGCGCCTCTCCGACGAAGGCGTCGCGATCTGGCTGGACGACCTGTCCCGCAAGCGGATCACGTCCGGCAACCTGGCCGAGCTGATCGACCAGCAGCACGTCGTCGGTGTCACCACCAACCCGTCGATCTTCCAGAAGGCCATCTCGCAGGGTGACGGCTACGACACCCAGCTCACCGACCTGGCCGCCCGCAAGGTGACCGTCGAGGAAGCCATCCGGATGATCACGACGTCGGACGTGCGGGACGCCGCCGACATCCTGCGTCCGGTCTTCGACGCCACCGACGGCCAGGACGGCCGGGTCTCCATCGAGGTCGACCCCCGCCTGGCCCACAACACCCGCGCCACCGTCGCCGAGGCCAAGCAGCTGGCCTGGCTGGTGGACCGCCCCAACGCGCTCATCAAGATCCCGGCCACCAAGGCGGGCCTGCCGGCGATCACCGAGACGATCGCCCGGGGCATCAGCGTCAACGTCACGCTGATCTTCTCGCTGGAGCGCTACCGCGCGGTCATGGACGCCTACCTGGAGGGCCTGGAGAAGGCCAAGGCGGCGGGCCTGGACCTGTCCAAGATCCAGTCGGTGGCGTCCTTCTTCGTCTCCCGCGTGGACACCGAGGCCGACAAGCGCCTGGACGCGATCGGCACCGACGAGGCCAAGGCCCTCAAGGGCAAGGCCGCCGTCGCCAACGCGCGGCTGGCCTACCAGGCGTACGAGGAGGTCTTCTCCTCGGACCGCTGGAACGCGCTGGAGAAGGCGCACGCCAACAAGCAGCGTCCGCTGTGGGCCTCGACCGGCGTCAAGGACCCGTCCCTCAAGGACACCATGTACGTCGAGGAACTGGTCGCGCCGAACACGGTCAACACCATGCCCGAGGCCACCCTGGAGGCCACCGGCGACCACGGCGAGATCACCGGCGACAAGGTGCGCGGCACCTACGAGCAGGCCCGCGCCGACCTCGACGCGCTGGCGAAGCTCGGCATCTCGTACGACGACATCGTGCAGGTGCTGGAGGACGAGGGCGTCGAGAAGTTCGAGGCGTCCTGGAACGACCTGCTCAAGTCCACTGAGGCGGAGCTCAAGCGCCTCGCTCCTTCGGAGGGCTGACCCACTTTGTCCAGCAGCAATCCGCTGCGTGACGCCGCGGACCGACGGCTCCCGCGTATCGCGGGGCCGTCGGGCCTGGTCATCTTCGGCGTCACGGGCGATTTGTCCCGTAAAAAGCTGATGCCTGCCGTCTACGACCTGGCGAATCGCGGGCTGCTGCCGCCGGGCTTCTCCCTCATCGGCTTCGCCCGCCGCGAGTGGGAGCACCAGGACTTCGCCCAGGAGGTGTACGAGGCCGTCAAGCAGCACTCCCGTACGCCGTTCCGCGAAGAGGTCTGGCAGCAGCTCGTCCAAGGCTGCCGGTTCGTCCAGGGCAACTTCGACGACGACGAGGCGTTCGAGACCCTCAAGAAGACCATCGAGGAACTCGACAAGGCGCAGGGCACCGGCGGCAACTTCGCCTTCTACCTGTCCGTACCGCCCAAGTTCTTCCCCAAGGTCGTCCAGCAGCTCAAGAAGCACGGGCTCGCCGACCAGACCAAGGACTCCTGGCGCCGCGCCGTCATCGAGAAGCCCTTCGGCCACGACCTGGAGAGCGCCCGCGAGCTCAACCGGATCGTCCACGAGGTCTTCCCGCCGGAAGAGGTCTTCCGGATCGACCACTACCTCGGCAAGGAGACGGTCCAGAACATCCTGGCGCTGCGCTTCGCGAACACGCTGTTCGAGCCGCTGTGGAACCGCTCCTACGTCGACCACGTGCAGATCACGATGGCCGAGGACATCGGCATCGGCGGCCGCGCAGGCTACTACGACGGCATCGGCGCCGCCCGTGACGTCATCCAGAACCACCTCCTCCAGCTGCTCGCGCTGACCGCCATGGAGGAGCCCGCCTCCTTCGACGCGGACGCGCTGGTCGCCGAGAAGACCAAGGTCCTCGGTGCCGTACGGCTCCCCGCCGACCTGGGCAAGGAGACGGTGCGCGCCCAGTACACGGCCGGCTGGCAGGGCGGCGAGAAGGTCGTCGGCTACCTGGAGGAAGAGGGCATCGACCCCCACTCCCGCACCGACACCTACGCCGCGGTCAAGCTGGAGGTCGACAACCGCCGCTGGGCGGGCGTCCCCTTCTACCTGCGCACCGGCAAGCGCCTGGGCCGCCGCGTCACCGAGATCGCGGTCGTCTTCCAGCGCGCGCCGCACTCCCCCTTCGACCACACCGCCACGGAAGAACTGGGCCAGAACGCCCTGGTCATCCGCGTCCAGCCGGACGAGGGCGTCACCATGCGGTTCGGCTCGAAGGTGCCCGGCACCTCCATGGAGGTACGGGACGTCTCGATGGACTTCGCGTACGGCGAGTCCTTCACCGAGTCCAGCCCGGAGGCGTACGAACGCCTGATCCTGGACGTGCTGCTCGGTGACGCCAACCTCTTCCCGCGCGTCGAGGAGGTCGAGCAGTCCTGGCGGATTCTCGACCCGATCGAGGCGTACTGGGACCAGCACGGCAAGCCCGCGCAGTACACGGCCGGGACCTGGGGACCGGCCGAGGCGGACGAAATGCTCGCACGAGACGGACGGAGCTGGCGTCGGCCATGAAGATCGATCTGACGGAAACCACGGCCAGCAAAATCAACAAGGCGCTGGTCCAGGGCCGTCGTACCATCGGCACCCCCGCCATCGGCATGGTGCTCACCCTCGTCATCGTCACCGACGAGGAGAACGCCTACGACGCCCTGAAGGCCGCCAACGAGGCGTCCCGCGAGCACCCCTCGCGCACCCTCGTCGTCATCAAGCGCGTCAGCCGGTCGCCCCGCGACCGCGCCAAGGCGCGCCTGGACGCCGAGGTCCGCGTCGGCGCGGACGCCGGCACCGGCGAAACGGTCGTCCTGCGGCTCTACGGCGAGGCCATCAACCACGCCCAGTCCGTGGTGCTGCCGCTGCTGCTGCCGGACGCGCCGGTCGTCGTGTGGTGGCCGGTCAACGCGCCGGTGGACGCCGCCCGTGACCCGCTCGGCGCGCTCGCGCAGCGGCGCGTCACCGACATGTACACCGCCGAGAACCCGCTCCGTGAGCTGGCCGAGCGCGCCGAGGCGTACTCCCCCGGCGACACGGACCTGTCCTGGACCCGCGTCACACCCTGGCGCTCCATGCTGGCGGCGGCGCTCGACCAGCTGCCGTGCAAGGTGTCCGAGGTCGAGGTCGAGGGCGAGGAGTTCAACCCCAGCGTCGAGCTGCTCGCCATGTGGCTCGCCGACCGGCTGAACGTACCGGTCCGGCGCCTGCTCTCGGCAGGCCCCGGCCTCACGGCGGTCCGCATGGAGACGGACTGCGGCCCGGTCGCGCTCGACCGCGCGGACGGCTCGCTCGCCACGCTCGCCATGCAGGGCCAGCCGGACCGCAATGTCGCGCTCAAGCGGCGCGACACGGCGGAGCTGCTGGCGGAGGAGCTGCGGCGGCTCGACCCGGACGACACGTACGCTTCCGCGCTGAAGTACGGCGTGGACCGGCTGGGTGAGCCGGAGCGGGCGCAGACGGCGCTGGCGGCGCGGGCGGCGGAGTCCGCCGACGTACCCGCGGACGCGGGTGCCGCTGACGCGGCGGAGGGGGCGGAGACCAAGCCCAAGGCCAAGGCTCCCGCCAAGAAGTCCGCCTCCAAGAAGGCGGACTCCAAGACGGATTCGAAGGCGGCCTCCGAATGAGCGCGCCGCAGGTCGTCGTCCACCGGGACAAGGAGCTGATGGCCAAGGCCGCGGCGGCCCGGCTGATCACGAAGATCGTGGACGCGCAGGCGGCCCGCGGCTCGGCCTCCGTCGTCCTGACGGGCGGCCGCAACGGCAACGGGCTGCTCGCGGCCCTCGCCGAGGCGCCCGCCCGGGACGCGGTGGACTGGGGCCGGCTGGACCTGTGGTGGGGCGACGAGCGGTTCCTGCCGGACGGCGACCCGGAGCGCAACCACACGCAGGCCCGGGAGGCCCTGCTGGACAGCGTTCCGGTGGACCCGGCGCGGGTGCATGTGATGGCCCCGTCCAACGGCCCGTACGGCAACGACGCGGACGCCGCGGCCGAGGCGTACGCGATCGAATTGTCCGCGGCGGCGGGTCCCGAGGACCACGGCCCCGTGCCGTCCTTCGACGTCCTCCTCCTGGGCGTCGGCCCAGACACGCACGTCGCGTCGCTCTTCCCGGAGCTGCCCGCCGTACGCGAGACGGAGCGCACGGTCGTCGCCGTCCACGGCGCCCCCAAGCCGCCGCCCACCCGCCTCTCCCTGACCCTGCCCGCGATCCGCGCGGCCCGCGAGGTCTGGCTGCTCGCGGCGGGCGAGGACAAGGCGAAGGCCGCGGCGATGGCCCTGTCCGGCGCCGGAGAGATCCAGGCCCCGGCAGCGGGCGCGTACGGCCGCAGCCGCACGCTGTGGCTCCTGGACGAGGCGGCTGCGTCGCAGCTGCCGCGGTCGCTGTACCCGCCGGCTTCGGCCTGACGTCACCGTCACCGTACGACGGCCCCGTTCCCTCGTGGGAGCGGGGCCGTTCGTCGTCCGAGGGGTTTCGGCGCCTGGTGGCGGGCCGTTCGCCGTGGCCGACTTGCTGCCCGTATCGGGTGGCGCCTGCCTTGACCGGTGCACGGGGCCGGTCCTCCAGACTTCGTCCTACGGCCCAGCCCCTCCTGCCGTACGGCGACGGACGGCCGGTGGGGGCAGGCGTCCCCCCACCCGCGGCGCGGCAGTCTGACGCGTACGGGAGGGTTCGGCACCGCAGGACGAAGTCCGTAGGGGCCGGGCCCGCGCCCACCACGACCGGGCCTCAGCCGGTCACGGCCTGCGCTCGCGCTCCTGCCGGACCATCGCATTGGCGACGTGCGCGGGATCCTGGAGATCCCCCACCGCCACACCCGACACGTCAGTGTCATGCGTGTCGTAGGCACCCAGGGCGTGTTCCTTGTCGCCCTGTACGGCTTCCAGGTGACGGGTCGCCACCTCCCGCTGCTCGGCCTCCGGGCGCGTCTCGAACCACTGCCGGTTCTCCGGGGTGAGGAGGTCCAGGAACTCGGCCAGAACCCCCTCCTCCGCCGCCATCAGCGGCCCCGCATCTCGCGGTACGTGGCCACCAGGGACCGCGTCGAGGCGTCCAGCCCCTCGACGTCCGCGCCCTCCGTGAGCGCGGGCTCGACCCGCTTCGCCAGGACCTTGCCGAGTTCGACGCCCCACTGGTCGAAGGAGTCGATGTTCCAGACGGCGCCCTGGACAAAGACCTTGTGCTCGTACAGGGCGATCAGCTGGCCCAGTACGGAGGGGGTGAGTTCCTTGGCCAGGATGGTGGTGGTGGGGCGGTTGCCCTGGAAGGTCTTGTGCGGGACGAGTTCCTCGGGGACGCCCTCGGCCCGTACCTCGTCGGGGGTCTTGCCGAAGGCCAGCGCCTGGCCCTGGGCGAAGAGGTTGGCCATCAGCAGGTCGTGCTGGGCGACCAGGCCGGGGTGGAGGTCCTCGACCGGGTTGGCGAAGCCGATGAGGTCGGCCGGGATGAGTTTCGTGCCCTGGTGGAGGAGCTGGTAGTACGCGTGCTGGCCGTTGGTGCCGGGCGTGCCCCAGACGACGGGGCCGGTCTGCCAGTGCACCGGGTTGCCGTCGCGGGTCACGGACTTGCCGTTGGACTCCATGTCCAGCTGCTGGAGGTACGCCGTGAACTTGGACAGGTAGTGGCTGTACGGGAGCACCGCGTGCGACTGCGCGTCCCAGAAGTTGCCGTACCAGATGCCCAGCAGGCCGAGCAGGAGCGGGACGTTCTCCTCGGCGGGCGCGCAGCGGAAGTGCTCGTCGACGAGGTGGAAGCCGGCCAGCATCTCGCGGAACGCCTCGGGGCCGATCGCCAGCATGAGGGACAGGCCGATCGCGGAGTCGAAGGAGTAGCGGCCGCCGACCCAGTCCCAGAACTCGAACATGTTGTCGGTGTCGATGCCGAAGTCCGCGACCTTCTCGGCGTTGGTCGACAGCGCGACGAAATGCTTGGCCACCGCTTCCTCACCGGCCCGCAGGCCGGTCAGCAGCCAGTTGCGGGCGGAGGTGGCGTTGGTGATCGTCTCGATGGTGGTGAAGGTCTTCGAGGCGACGATGAAGAGCGTCTCCGCGGGGTCGAGATCGCGGACGGCCTCGTGCAGGTCGGCGCCGTCGACGTTGGAGACGAAGCGGAACTGCATGTCGCGGTGGGTGTAGGCGCGCAGCGCCTCGTACGCCATCGCCGGGCCCAGGTCGGAGCCGCCGATGCCGATGTTGACGACCGTCTTGATCCGCTTGCCGGTGTGGCCCTTCCACTCGCCCGAGCGCACCCGGTCGGTGAAGACCTGCATCTTGCGCAGGACCTGGTGGACGCCCTGCATGACGTTCTCGCCGTCGACCTTGACCTGGGCGGACTCGGGGGCGCGCAGCGCGGTGTGCAGCACGGCCCGGTTCTCGGTGACGTTGATCTTCTCGCCGCGGAACATCGCGTCCCGCAGCTCGGCCACGCCACGGGCCGCGGCCAGCTCGCGCAGCAGGCGCAGCGTCTCGTCGGTGACCAGGTGCTTGGAGTAGTCCAGGTGCAGGTCGCCGACCTGGAGGGTGTAGCGTCCGGCGCGGTCCGGGTCCTGGTCGAACAGGTCGCGCAGCCGCACCTCCCCCAGCTGCTCCCGGTGCTTGCCCAGCGCGGTCCACTCGGCCGTCTGGTCGAGCCTGCGGCCTTCTGCGTTCATCTCGGACATCAGCCTTCTTCTTCTCGTACCGGCCCCGCCGTCTCCCAACCTAATTGATCAGGGTGCGGGATGAGGTGTCCCCCCGCTGCCGACTGCCCCGGGAAACCGTTTCGGCACCTCGGAGCGGCACGCAACCGGTCCCCCGCCCGGCCGCAGGCCGGATACGTGAACGGCCCGGCCGGAAGGGTGGTGGTTCCCTCCGGCCGGGCCGGCCGTCGTGTGCTGATCCGTCAGATCTCCCCGCGGAGCTTGGCGAGCGCCTCCGCGAGGATCGCCTCGCCGTCGGCGTCGCTGCGGCGCTCGCGGACGTACGCGAGGTGGGTCTTGTACGGTTCGGTGCGCGGCGGGTCCGGCGGGTTGTCCCGGTCCTTGCCTGCCGGGAAGCCGCAGCGCGGGCAGTCCCAGGTGTCCGGAATCTGCGCGTCACCGGCGAAGCTGGGCTGAGTCTCGTGCCCGTTCGAGCACCAGAAGGAGATGCGGATGCGCGGCGCGGACTCGCCCCGCTCCGCCTCCCCCATCGGCCCCGCCCCGACCCGACTCCCTCGGATCGCGTTGCCACTTGCCACGGTTGTAACTCCCTGCGTAATGGTGCTGCGAAGCATCGAACAGCAGTCGCGCTGCGGAGCGCCCCAGTCTACGTAAGGCCCAACGCGCGTCCAGTGACAGGAGTTACACCCCCACCGAGGACGCCGCCCTCATGATAGGCCGCGTCCCCGACACCGTGTCAGCTGTCCAGCTTCATCAGGACGCCCAGCACGACGATGCAGGCGAACCAGAGCAGGGCGATGACGATGGTGATGCGGTCCAGGTTCCGCTCCGCGACGGAGGAGCCGCCGACCGAGGACTGCATGCCGCCGCCGAACATGTCGGACAGGCCGCCGCCCTTCCCCTTGTGCATGAGCACCAGCATCATCAGCAGCAGGCTGAAGACGATGAGGGCTACCGAGAACCCGATGACCACGGCTGGACCAACTCTCTAGGACTGGCGGACGGGACGTACCTAAGAAGATCGAATGGTACGGGGCCGGGTGGCGCACATGACGCCGGACCCGGCCCCGACAGGGTACGACGGGCCGGGCCCGTCGTCATAGCTGCTACTGGTCGCGGAAGCGGACGATCTTGACGAACTCGTCCACGTCGAGCGCGGCACCACCGACCAGGGCGCCGTCCACGTCCGGCTGCGCCATGATCGCGGCGACATTGCCGGACTTGACCGAGCCGCCGTACTGGATGCGGACCTTGTCGGCCAGCTCCTGGCTGTACAGCTCGGCGAGGCGGCCGCGGATCGCGCCGCAGACCTCCTGCGCGTCCTCGGGCGTGGCGACCTCGCCGGTGCCGATGGCCCACACGGGCTCGTAGGCGATGACGATGGTCTCGGCCTGCTCGGCCGGGACGTCCTTGAGGCCGCCGTCGACCTGGGCGAGGGTGTGCGCGACCTGGTTGCCGGCCTTGCGGACGTCCAGGCCCTCGCCGACGCACAGGATCGGGGTCAGGCCGTTCGCGAAGGCCGCCTTGACCTTGGCGTTGCAGATTTCTTCGTTCTCGCCGTGGTACTGGCGGCGCTCGCTGTGGCCGACGGCCACGTAGCTGCACTTGAGCTTGGCGAGCATGCTGCCGGAGATCTCGCCGGTGTACGCGCCGGACTCGTGCGCCGAGATGTCCTGGGCGCCATACTTGATCTTGAGCTTGTCGCCGTCGACCAGCGTCTGCACCGAGCGCAGGTCGGTGAACGGGGCCAGGACCGCGACCTCGGTGGCCTCGTAGTCCTTGTCGGCGAGTGCGAAGGCGAGCTTCTGGACGTGCGCGATGGCCTCGAGGTGGTTGAGGTTCATCTTCCAGTTGCCCGCCATCAGCGGGGTACGGTCAGTCACGGTTCTTCAGTCCTCCAGAGCGGCGAGGCCGGGGAGCGTCTTGCCTTCGAGGTATTCGAGGCTGGCGCCGCCACCGGTCGAAATGTGGCCGAAAGCATTCTCGTCGAAGCCGAGCGAGCGCACGGCGGCGGCCGAGTCGCCGCCGCCGACGACGGTGAAGCCGTCGCAGTTCAGCAGGGCCTGCGCGATGGCGGTGGTGCCGCCCGCGTAGTCGGGGTGCTCGGCGACGCCCACGGGGCCGTTCCAGAAGACGGTCTCCGCGTCGGCGATCTTCGAGGCGAACAGCTCGCGGGTCTTCGGGCCGATGTCCAGGCCCTCCTTGTCGGAGGGGATGCTGTCGGCGTCGACCGTGACGAAGTCGGCGGGCGCCTTCGTCTTCAGGTCGGGGAAGTCCGCCGAGGCCAGGATGTCGACCGGCAGGACCAGCTCGACGCCGTTCTTCTCGGCGCGCTGCATGTACTCGGTCACGGCCGGGATCTGGTCCTCCTGGAGGAGGGAGATGCCGACCTCGTAGCCCTTGGCCTTGAGGAAGGTGTACGCCATGCCGCCGCCGATCAGCAGCCGGTCGGCCTTGCCGAGCAGCTCGTCGATGACGGCGAGCTTGTCGGAGACCTTGGCGCCGCCGAGCACGACCACGTACGGGCGCTTGACGTCCTCGGTGAGCTTCTTCAGGACCGTGACCTCGGCGGCGATCAGGTCGCCGGCGGCGTGCGGCAGGCGGGCCGGCAGGTCGTAGACGGAGGCGTGCTTGCGGTGCACGGCGCCGAAGCCGTCGCCGACGTACACGTCCGCGAGGGCTGCGAGCTGGTCCGCGAAGGCGCCGCGCTCGGCGTCGTCCTTGCTGGTCTCGCCCGGGTTGAAGCGCAGGTTCTCCAGGACGGCGACCTCGCCCTCGCCCAGCCCGGCGACCACCGAGCGGGCGGACTCGCCGACGGTGTCGGTGGCGAAGGCGACCTCGCGGCCGATCAGTTCACCGAGCCGCTCGGCGGCGGGGCGCAGCGAGAAGGCCGGGTCCGGGGCGCCCTTGGGGCGGCCCAGGTGGGAGGCGACGATCACCTTGGCGCCGAGCTGGGCCAGCTTGGCGATCGTCGGCTGGACGGCGCGGATGCGGCCGTCGTCGGTGATGGTGGTGCCGTCCAGCGGCACGTTCAGGTCGGCGCGGACGAAGACCCGCTTGCCGGACAGCCCTTCCTGGGCGAGATCGTCGATCGTCTTCATGCGAAGTGACTCCGTTGCGTAGGTCGGTCATGGGACGGGGCCCGTACGGCGCTTCGGTGCGCCCTACGAGCCCCTTCCGCACAGCTACGTGCCCTGGCCTGGATCAGGCGGATGTCAGAGCTGGCCGCCGACGAAGACGGTCAGGTCCACCAGGCGGTTGGAGTAGCCCCACTCATTGTCGTACCAGCCGATGATCTTGACGCTCTTGCCCTGCGCCATCGTCAGGGAGGAGTCGAACGTGCAGGACGCCGGCCAGTTGACGATGTCCGAGGAGACGATCTGGTCCTCGGTGTACTCCAGGATGCCCTTGAGCTGGCCCTCGGCCGCCTTCTGGAAGGCGGCGTTGATCTCGTCCTTGGTGACCTCGCGCTCCAGCTCGACGACCAGGTCGGTCACGGAGCCGGTGGGGACCGGGACGCGCATGGCGATGCCGTCCAGCTTGCCCTCCAGCTGCGGGAGGACCAGCGCGGTGGCCTTGGCGGCACCGGTCGTGGTCGGGATGATGTTCTCCGCGGCGGCGCGGGCGCGGCGCAGGTCCTTGTGCGGGAAGTCCAGGATGCGCTGGTCGTTGGTGTACGCGTGGACGGTCGTCATCAGGCCCTTGACGATGCCGAAGTTCTCGTCGAGAACCTTGGCCATCGGCGCCACGCAGTTGGTGGTGCAGGAGGCGTTGGAGATGACGTGGTGGTTGGCCGCGTCGTACTTGTCCTGGTTGACGCCCATCACGACCGTGATGTCCTCGTCCTTGGCGGGCGCGGAGATCAGGACCTTCTTGGCGCCGGCCTGGATGTGCTTC
Organism: Streptomyces sp. NRRL F-5755; assembly: GCF_001279365.1. Lineage (NCBI taxonomy): Bacteria > Bacillati > Actinomycetota > Actinomycetes > Kitasatosporales > Streptomycetaceae > Streptomyces > Streptomyces sp. NRRL F-5755. The sequence goes on from NZ_LGCW01000092.1 coordinate 59,633, forward strand.
TCGGCGTCGGCCTTCTTGGTGAAGATGCCGGTCGACTCGATGACGATGTCGGCGCCCAGCTCGCCCCAGGGCAGGTTGGCGGGGTCGCGCTCGGCCATCGTCTTGAAGGTCTGGTTGCCGACCGTGATGGTGTCGTCGGTGTGGCTGACGTCCTGCTTCAGACGACCCAGGATGGAGTCGTACTTCAGCAGGTGAACCAGGGTGGCGTTGTCGGTCAGGTCGTTGACACCGACGATCTCGATGTCCGCACCCTGCTCCAGGAGCGCGCGGAAGTAGTTGCGACCAATGCGGCCGAATCCGTTGATGCCTACGCGGATCGTCACGAACCGATCTCCTCGTTGGTGCGCCGGTTCACCACCGGCGAGCTGTATGGGATGTCCCCGACCGCCTCCGACCCTACCCCCAATACGAGACGTACGTGACATTGACAGGGGCGGTCCGGGCCCACTCTGGGGCCACGGGCCGCCCTGTTCGCCGAGAGAGTACGAGAGCGATCAGTCGTCCAGCGCGTCGAGCGCCGCGCCGGTCAGTTCGGCCCGTTGCGCGGCGGTCTGTACGTGTTCCAGGCCGAAGCCCAGCAGGACGGTGTTACGCGTGGTGATCGCGCCGGCCGTACGGAACAGCTCCTTGGAGCGGGTCCAGTCACCCGAGGAGGCCGGGCTGCCGGCGGGCGGCCCGGGGACCGACCAGGGCCCGAGGGAGGTCTCGAAGCCCTCCAGGGGCTCACTGCCGGCACCGGTTACGACCTTGGCGTTGTCCACGAAGACGCCGCGGCCGCCGGTGCCGGGGTCGGCGACGTAGGAGATCGCCAGCTCGACCAGCTGCCCGGCGTACGCGGACAGATCCACGGACACCGGCCGCCACCCGTTCGAGCTGCCGGTGAAGCGGTTCCACGCACCGGTCGTGCCGGTGTTGGAGCACTGGGTGCCGGTCCGGGTCAGGTAGTGCCGGAGGAAGGGGTGGGTGGTCAGGTAGTAGCCCTGGCCGCAGTCGGCGGGTACGTCGGTGCCGGTGCCGCCGTTCGCGTCACGCAGCGTGGTCCAGTCGTCCTTGCCGACGGTGTGCGCCTCGATGACGGCGTTGTCGTAGCCCGCCTCGGTGTCGTGGCTGAGCATGAACTGCAGGGCGGGCCGGCTGCCCGCGGCCACGCCGGTCAGGTCCACGGTCCGGGCCAGCCGCATCCAGGAGTTGTCGCGGTGCCGCGCGGCGGCGAACCAGTCGCCCTCGTACGGCTGGAACGGCGACCGTACGCCCGGGTAGGTACCGGCCGCGGCGCTCGCGAACTGCGGGAACGTGGCGGGCGGCAGCTCGTCGGAGATGACCGAGTGGGTACCGGCGGCGTCCAGCGGGTTGCCGGGCGCGTCGCCCAGCTCGACCTCCGTGCCGGCCAGCTTGCCGTCGCCCTTGAAGGAGGGCGGCGACTTCAGGGAGATCCGGCTGCCGGCGCCCAGGTAGTACTGGGCGAAGTCGTCGCTGACCGCCCGGCCGACCACGGCGCTGCCGCCCGCCTGCTCACCGGCGGTGAGCAGCTTGCCGCCCTCGTTGAGGTAGTCGCGTACGGCCAGCTGGGTGGCGCCGCCCGGCCGTCCCGCGCCGGTGTACCAGACCACCTTCTCGAAGTGGCTCAGCACACCGAGCGCGTCCGGGGTGCCCTGCCGGGCGACGTCCCAGACGGCCGCGCGGTGGCCGTTGGCGGCCAGGGCCTTGGTGTACGCGGCGGTGTGCCGCGCGGGGGCGGAGCCGCCCTCCTCGGCGACGACCAGGGTGTCGGCGCGGGGCCGCTCGGCGACGGCGTAGGTGAAGGGTTCGCTCCTGGTGGCCTTGCCGTCGCGGGTACGGCCGGTGAACCACACCTCCACCTTGTCGCCGGGGTCCACGCCCTCGACGGCGGCCCGGTACTGGTCGAAGTGGAGGTTGTCCTCGCCGCCGTAGGTCTCGCCGCCCTTCCAGGCTTTGAGTTCCTCGGTGTGCCGCTGCCCGCCGTTGACGCGGTAGTTGAGCTCCTTGTCCCGTACGGACTTGCGCGCGGTGACGGCGACCTGCTGCTCCTCGCCACGGGCGTAGGAGGTGGTGAAGGCGTGCGGGGTGAAGTCGGGGGCCTTCACGCCCACCGAAGAAACGGGCTGGTCAGGGCGCCCGGCGCTCTCGGCGACGGAGAGCGCGAAGGGGATGTTCTTCTCGAACTCCGCCTGGATCAGCTTCTCGGAGTCGGGGAAGGTGAAGACCGACTGGCAGTCGGCGGCGTTCCACTCGTCGTTGGGGTCGGCGTTCGACGCGGTCTGACAGGTGGACATCTCCGGGGTGAACATGGGGATGCCGTTGACGTTGGACGCGTGGCCGTCGGCCTCGCCGTTGGTGGTGTACAGCTCCGAGGAGACCTGCGGGCGGTAACCGGGGATCGCGGGCTTCTCCGGGGTGCCGGCCAGGGCCCGGTACAGGACGTCGTCGGGGGTCGGCGTGGCGACCTGCCAGCCGACGCCGTAGAGGATCAGCTCGGCGGCGGAATGGTAGTTGATGGCGTAACGGAAGCCGATGCGCTTCTCGAAGGCGTCCAGCGCCTTGGTCTCCGGCTCGGAGGCGGCGGACGGGCCGCGGTAGGTCTCACTGGACGGGTTGGGGGACGAACCCTCGTTGTCGTAGCCCCACTTGTAGGAGAAGTTGCGGTTGAGGTCCACGCCGTCGCCCGGCGTGATCTTCCCGTCGCCGTTGTTGTCCCGCAGGTTCTTGCGCCACATGCGGTTCTGCGGGCTCTCGAAGGTGAAGTCGTAGCCGTCGGGGTTGGCGGAGAGTACGAACCACAGCTCGGTGGTGTCGAGGATCTTCGTCAGCCGCGGGTCCTTGCCGTACCCGGCCAGGTAGTACTGCATCAGCCGGCGGGTCATCTCCGGGGTGATCCACTCCCGGGCGTGCTGGTTGGACAGGTACAGCACCGCGGGCTTGGCGCCGTCCTCGGTGGTGTCGGCGTTCTTGGTGAGCTTCAGGGCCATGATGTCGTGGCCCCGGACGGTCTTGCCGATGCTGACGACCTTCGCCAGCTTCCGGTTGAACCGGGCGGTGTCGATCATCTCCTTCATCAGGCCGTTGACGCCCATGTACGGCCGGAAGACCCGGTCACCCTGGGCCTTGAGCTTGCGCTGCGTCTCCGAGGAAACGATTTTGCGGGTCAGCTGGACCCCTTGTTTGCGCAACCCGGCCGCCTGCGCGGCGGACAGCTGCACCTCGATCTGCCCCTTACCGGTCTTCGGCACCTGCGCGCCCAGCTCGTGACCGTCCACACCGGCCTTCAGCAGCAGCGGCACCTGCGCCGCACTGACCTGACCGCTCCACGTCCCGATGGCGTCCCGGTCCCCTCCCCCGCCGTCCCGCGCCTGCGCCTGCGCGGCCGGCACCGCCGTCACCCCGCCCAGCAGCAACGCCGCCGCCGCGAGCAGTGATCTCGCCTTGCGTCTCATGAACCCCCCTTGCCGTCGTCCACCTCGTGAATGGGCGCTCGCCAGACTGGTCACGCTGCATGATCATGTCAATACAGCCCGTGGCCAAAAGCGGTGGCCGTACGGGGGTGTCCCGACGGCCTACAGGAAGTGCCCGGCCGCCAGGTACGGCGCCGGGACAGGCATCCCGCGAACGGCGATGTACCCCTCCTGGCTGATGGCGAGCCCGGCGGCGAGACCGACGTCGATCGCCCATTCGTTGGGGGCGGTGATGCAGTTGACGAGGGTGTCCCCGTACGACGCGGCCAGCGCTTCCCACAGCAGCCGCTGCGCGGTGTCCGCCCGCTCGGCGGCCAGCAGCACGGCGCGCCCCCGGTCGTCGACGTACACGTACCCCGGCCGGGACCGGTCTCGGGTGACGACCAGCCGGTGGGCGGCGAGCAGACAGCCGTGGTCGGGGCCGTGCCCGGCGCCCCGCAGGTCGCGGTCCAGCCGGTCCATCCACACGAAGTCGTCCGGACCACCGTCCCGGAGCCCGTCCACCGCGGGCAGGACGGACCGGTCGACGGTCCCCACCATCTGCATCTGCGGATGCAGCGAGAAGCCGGCGAGCCGGTAGCGGCGGGTGGCGCCGGGGTGGACGCTGGAGGAGAAGATGCCGGGGCGCCCGTCGGCGTGCGCGAGGGCGGCGTCCAGCAGGCGCTTGCCGATGCCGCGGCCCTGGTGGCCGGGCAGAACGCCGTAGGTGGCGAGGTACCAGAGGCTGTCGCGGTTCTGGGAGACGGCAAAGCCCACCACCTGATCGGTGCCCGCCTCCGTACCGGCGTCCACCGCGACCCAGCAGCCGCCCGGGTCGACGTCCAGGTAGTAGCGCATCCGGTCGATCCAGCGCCGGGCGGCAGCGGCGGGCCGCAGCTCGGGCTCCGGGTCGCGGGCCCTGCGGGCAAGCCGATCCGCGTCGAGAAACGTCAGCGCCGAAGCGCGCTCCGCCGACGCGAGATCGTCCGCCCCCATCGGTCTGATCCGCAATGCGTCCATTTGCCGGAGGCTAGGGGCGGCTGGGGTGGGCCGCACATGGTTTTCCGGGGGTGCCCGTTGCCCTCAGGGCGCCCGAAATTGGCGCGGGCCCGGCCCCTCCAGACTCCGTCCTCCGGTGCCGAACCCTCCCGTACGCGTCAGACCGACACGTACGTGGGTGGGGGACGCCTGCCCCCACCGGCCGTCCGTCGCCGTACGGCAGGAGGGGCTGGGCCGGAGGACGAAGTCTGGAGGACCGGCCCCGTATACGGATAAAGGTGTGCGCCACCCGGTACGGGCAGCGAGTCGGCCACGGCGGCTAATGGACCACCGGCCGTCGAAACTCCCCGGTACGGCGGTGGCGCGGGCCCGGCCCCTCCAGACTCCGTCCTACGGTGCCGAACCCTCCCGTACGCGTCAGACCGACACGTACGTGGGTGGGGGACGCCTGCCCCCACCGGCCGTCCCTCGCCGTACGGCAGGAGGGGCTGGGCCGGAGGACGAAGTCTGGAGGACCGGCCCCGTGCACCGGGTAAAGGTGCGCGCCACCCGGTACGGGCAGCAAGTCGGCCACGGCGAACGGCCCACCACCGGCCGACGAAACCCTTCGGCACGGCGGCGCGAGCCCTCAGCCGACCATCCCGTCCGCCATCTCCTCCGACAGATTCGACTCCGTGCCGGGGATGCCCAGGTCCTGGGCGCGCTTGTCGGCCATCGCCAGGAGGCGGCGGATGCGGCCGGCGACCGCGTCCTTCGTCAGGGGCGGGTCGGCGAGGGCGCCCAGTTCTTCGAGGGACGCCTGCTTGTGGTCCATGCGCAGGCGGCCGGCCGCGGCGAGGTGCTCGGGGACCTCCTCGCCGAGAATCTCCAGGGCGCGCTGGACACGGGCCCCCGCGGCCACCGCGGCTCGCGCCGAACGGCGCAGGTTGGCGTCGTCGAAGTTGGCGAGGCGGTTGGCCGTGGCGCGGACCTCGCGGCGCATCCGCCGCTCCTCCCAGGCCAGTACGGACTCATGGGCCCCCAGGCGCGTCAACAGCGCGCCAATCGCATCACCGTCCCGGACGACGACACGGTCCACGCCCCGCACCTCGCGGGCCTTGGCGCCGATGCCGAGCCGGCGGGCCGCGCCGACCAGCGCGAGGGCCGCCTCGGGCCCGGGGCAGGTGACCTCCAGGGAGGAGGAGCGGCCGGGCTCGGTGAGCGAGCCGTGCGCGAGGAAGGCTCCGCGCCACGCGGCCTCGGCGTCGCAGGTGGCCCCGGAGACGACCTGCGGGGGCAGGCCGCGGATGGGCCGGCCGCGGCCGTCGACCAGGCCGGTCTGGCGGGCGAGCTGGTCGCCGCCGGCGACGACCCGTACGACGTAGCGGCTGCCGCGCCGCAGGCCGCCGGGGGCCATGACCACCAGGTCGGAGGAGTGGCCGAAAATCTCCAGGATGTCCTTGCGCAGCCGCCGGGCGGCGATGCCCGTGTCCAGCTCCGCCTCGATCACGATGCGCCCGCTGACCAGGTGCAGACCGCCCGCGAACCGCAGGATCGACGAGACCTCCGACTTCCGGCAGCAGGTCCGGGTGACGGGGAGCCGGGAGATTTCATCCTTCACCGCTGCCGTCATCGCCATGGGCCGATCCTTCCATGCATCCGAAAAATACGGTCGTACGCGGCGGCCAGCAGCTCCGGGTCGTGCCGGGCGGCTCCCTTGTGGGGCTCCGCCGTGCCGCAGGGGCTGCCGGGCGCGGCGACCGCCGCCAGCTCGACCTCGCTGCCGACGAGCTGCTTGGCAGCGACGGTCAGGCTCTCGGTGTCGGGCACGGCGGCCCGGTCGGCCAGCACCACGTCGAAGGCGAGTTTAGGGGCGTGTCGGGCCAAAACCTCCAAATGACGCTGCGGGGAAAAGCCATCGGTTTCGCCGGGCTGGGGTGCCAGGTTCAGCGAGAGGACCTTGCGGGCCTTGGTCTCCTCCAGCGCTTCGCGCAGCTCGGGCACGAGCAGATGCGGGATGACGGAGGAGAACCAGGAGCCGGGGCCGAGCACCACCCAGTCGGCGTCGAGCACCGCGGCGACGGCCTCCGGCACGGCCGGCGGGTCCTCGGGGACGATGTGCACGGACTGCACCTCGCCGGGGGTGAGCGCGACCGTGGCCTGGCCGCGGACCGTGGAGATGTCGTCCGGGCGGGCCTCGTCGTGCCCCTTGACCAGGGCCTGGAGCTCCAGGGGTACGGCGGACATGGGCAGCACCCGGCCGTGCGCGCCGAGCAGCTTGCCGACCAGGTCCAGGGCCTGGACGTGGTCGCCGAGCTGTTCCCACAGGGCGACGATGAGGAGATTGCCGACGGCGTGGTCGTGCAGTTCGCCCTCGCTGGTGAAGCGGTGCTGGATCACCCGGGACCAGGTCTGGCCCCAGTCGTCGTCCCCGCACAGCGCGGCCAGCGCCTTGCGCAGGTCGCCGGGCGGCAGGACGCCCAGCTCGTCGCGCAGCCGCCCGCTGGAGCCGCCGTCGTCGGCGACCGTGACGACGGCGGTCAGGTCACCGGTGATCCGGCGCAGCGCGGCCAGCGAGGCGGACAGGCCCATGCCGCCGCCGAGCGCCACGACCTTGGGTGTGGCGCCCCTGCCGGAGCGGCTGCCCGGGACCAGCTTGCGGACCCGGCGCAGCCGCAGGGGACGGGCGGTCATTCGCGCCCCATGTCCCGGTGGACGACGACGGTCTCGACGCCTTCGGAGACCAGGCGGTGGGCGAGCTTCTCGGACATGGCGACGCTGCGGTGCTTGCCGCCCGTACAGCCGACCGCGATGGTGACGTACCGCTTGCCCTCGCGGCGGTAGCCCTCGGCGACGATGCGCAGCAGCTCCGCGTAGCCGTCCAGGAACTCCTTGGCGCCGGGCTGGCCGAAGACGTAGCCGGAGACCTCGTCGTTCAGGCCGGTGTACGGGCGCAGCTCGGGGACCCAGTGCGGGTTGGGGATGAAGCGGCAGTCGATGACCATGTCGGCGTCGACGGGCAGGCCGTACTTGAAGCCGAAGGACATGACCGTGGCCCGCAGCTCGGGGACCTCTTCGCCGGCGAACTGGGCGTCCATCTTGGCGCGCAGTTCGTGGACGTTCAGGCTGGAGGTGTCGATGACCAGGTCGGCGTCGCCGCGCAGCTCGCGCAGCAGGTCGCGTTCGGCGGCGATGCCGTCCACGATGCGGCCGTCGCCCTGGAGGGGGTGCGGGCGGCGCACCGACTCGAAGCGGCGCACCAGGGCCTCGTCGGAGGACTCCAGGAAGACGATGCGGCGCTTGACGTTCTGCGCGTCGAGGGTGGCCAGGGATTCCTTGAGGTTGTCGAAGAAGCGCCGGCCGCGGACGTCCACGACGACGGCGATGCGGGCGACGTTGCCCTGCGAGCGGGCGCCCAGCTCGACCATCGGCGGGATCAGCTCGGGCGGGATGTTGTCCACGACGAACCAGCCGAGGTCCTCCAGACACTTGGCTGCCGTGCTGCGGCCGGCTCCCGACATGCCCGAGATGATCACCAGCTCGGGGATGGCGGCGCTCTCGCCCTGGCCGGCCTCGCGCATCGTGCCCGTACTCACCTGTGCACCGTCTTCCTCGGTCTCGCGGGGGCGCGGTGTGTCGCGCGCGTCCCGCTGGTCGTGCCTGTACTGCTCTGTGCTGCCGCTCATCGTTCCAGCCCCCGTTCCGATGACAACGCGGCCGGTGCGGCCCCGTCATCCTCAATGATCTCTCCTGTGGCGGTGTTCACGGCGGGGGCGGCCGGGGCCGCTCCGGCCAGTGCCGCCGCGATGGTCTCGGCCGTCTTGCGGCCGATGCCCGGCACCTCGCAGATGTCCTCGACCCGGGCGGCGCGCAGCCGCTTGACCGAGCCGAAGTGCTTCAGGAGGGCCTGGCGGCGACTCTCGCCGAGCCCGGGGATGCTGTCCAGGGGCCCGGACCTGAGGCGCTTGCCGCGCTTGTTGCGCTGGTAGGCGATGGCAAAGCGGTGGGCTTCGTCACGTACGCGCTGGAGCAGGTAGAGGCCCTCGCTGCTGCGGGGCAGCACGACGGGGTCGTCCTCGTCGGGCAGCCAGACCTCTTCGAGGCGCTTGGCCAGGCCGCATACGGCGACGTCGTCGACGCCCAGCTCGGACAGGGCCCGCTGGGCGGCGGCCACCTGCGGCTGGCCGCCGTCCACGACGACCAGCTGGGGCGGGTAGGCGAAGCGCTTGGGGCGGCCCTCCTCGTCGGTGGGGCCGGTGGCCACGGGCGCGTCCTCCCCGGCGGCCGCCGCAGTGTCCTCCGCCGCGGGCGTCTCCTCTTCCCACTCCCCCGTCTGCTGCTTCTCCTGGAGGTAGCGGCGGAAGCGGCGTCCGATGACCTCGTGCATGGCACGGACGTCGTCCTGGCCTTCGAAGGTCTTGATCTGGAAGCGGCGGTACTCGCTCTTGCGGGCGAGGCCGTCCTCGAAGACGACCATGGAGGCCACCACGTCGTCGCCCTGGAGGTGGGAGATGTCGAAGCACTCGATGCGCAGCGGCACCGAGTCCAGGCCGAGGGCCTGGGCGATCTCCTCCAGGGCGCGGGAACGGGTGGTCAGGTCCGAGGCGCGCTTGGTCTTGTGCAGGGCCAGGGCCTGCTGGGCGTTGCGCTGGACCGTGGCCATCAGGTCCTTCTTGTCGCCGCGCTGCGGGATGCGCAGGGAAACGTTCGAGCCGCGGCGCTCCGTGAGCCACTGCTGGATCGGCTCGACCGGGTCCGGCAGCGCCGGGACCAGCACTTCCTTGGGTACGGCGTCGCCGCTCTCCTCGCCGTACAGCTGCTGGAGGGCGTGCTCGACGAGGGCCGCGGTGTCCACGTTCTCGACCTTGTCGGTGACCCAGCCGCGCTGGCCGCGCACCCGGCCGCCGCGGACGTGGAAGATCTGCACGGCCGCTTCCAGTTCGTCCTCGGCTAGTGCGATCAGGTCGGCGTCGGTGGCGTCGGCGAGCACCACGGCGCTCTTCTCCATGGCGCGCCGCAGCGCGTCCACGTCGTCGCGCAGCCGGGCGGCGCGCTCGTACTCCATCTCCTCGGCGGCCTCCTGCATGGACTTCTCCAGGCGGCGGATGTACGCGCCGGTGCGGCCGGCCATGAAGTCGCAGAACTCCTCGGCCAGTTCGCGGTGCTCCTCGGGGGAGACGCGGCCGACGCAGGGGGCCGAGCACTTGCCGATGTAGCCGAGGAGGCAGGGGCGGCCGATCTGGGCGGAGCGCTTGAAGACCCCGGCGGAGCAGGTCCGCACGGGGAAGACGCGCAGCAGCAGGTCGACGGTCTCGCGGATGGCCCACGCCTGGCCGTACGGGCCGAAGTAGCGCACGCCCTTCTTCTTGGCGCCGCGCATGACCCGCACCCTCGGATACTCCTCGTTGAGGGTGACGGCCAGGTACGGATAGCTCTTGTCGTCGCGGTACTTGACGTTGAACCGCGGGTCGTACTCCTTGATCCAGGTGTATTCGAGCTGGAGGGCCTCGACCTCGGTGTTCACGACCGTCCACTCGACGGAGGCCGCGGTGGTGACCATGGTGCGCGTGCGGGGGTGGAGGTTGGCCAGGTCCTGGAAGTAGCTGGACAGGCGCTGGCGCAGGCTCTTGGCCTTGCCGACGTAGATCACGCGGCGGTGCTCGTCACGGAATCTGTAGACCCCGGGCGAGTCGGGGATCTGTCCCGGCTTGGGTCGGTAACTGCTGGGGTCTGCCATGCCGCCCACCCTACTTGGGGGCGGTGACAGCGGGCGGCGGCGGGCGCGTGCGCCGGTGGTGCGGCGGGGCGTCCGCGCCCCTGGCGCGGGGCGCGGACGCGGGCACCGGCCCGGGCGGGTGGGCCCGTCCGGGCCGGCGCGGGCCCGGGGCGGGCGGTCCCCCGGGCCGAGCCTCAGCGGCTGTGGCGCCTGCGCAGCGCCGCCGCCCCGGAGAGGCCGAGGGCGAGCAGCGCGGCGGTGCCCGCCACGGCCGAGGCCGCGGTCACCGGACCGCTGCTGTCGTCCGCGGCGGCGCCGGCCGCGACGGGCTGCGGACGGGCCGCTGCGGCTGCGCTCTCCGCGCCGTCCTGCGGGCCGTAGCCGCCCGCAGCGCCGCGCCGGTCGTACGCGGAGCCGGGCAGCTTGTCGCCGTACGCCTTGGCGACCCGCTTCTGGTACGCGGCGACGGTGATGCCGCCCGCGCCGATGGCCTTGCGCGCCTCGGCGTCCAGCGGCCGGATGCGGTCGCCGCGCTGCTCGTACCAGGCGTTGATCTGCGGCTCCTGGAAGACGGTGCCGCCGTCCGCCGCCGCGCTGTAGCGGGCCTCGTCGTCGCCGGTCGCGATGTTGACGACCTTCCACGCGCCGCGGCTGCGGGCGGTCCACACGGACGCCTTCTGCCCGTCTGCGGAGACCGCGGTGCTGGCCAGGAACTCCAGCCGGGAGACCGGGGCCCCGGCCTTCCCTCGTACGAAGTCGGGCGAGAGCACGTACACCGGTACCGTCCGCCCCTCGATGCGCGGCTGCGCCTTGGCCGCGGCGACCGCTCCGTCGCGGGCGAAGAAGCGGGAGAGCGTCGCGAGGGTGTCCGGTGCGGTGGCCGCCGCGCGGGCCTCGGTGACGGCCGATATGGCGGGTGCGGGCGGCGGCGCGGGGGTGGCGGCCAGCGCGCTCTGCGGCGCGAGGCCGAGGAGGGCGGCGGCGAGCGTGCCGGTGGCGGCGGCCCGTACGGCGGTGCGGCGGGCCGGGGTGCCGGGAGCGGTGGCGGATGCGGCCGGAGCGCTGCGCTCGGTCATGTCAGGCTCCGATCCGGTAGAGCGAGTGGGTCCAGGAGAATTCGCTGCCGTTGACGTAGTAGTTGTAGTCGCCCCAGTTGTAGCGGTTGTTGGAGCCCCACGGGTCGCCCCAGTAGACCCAGTTGTTCGCGGTGTCGAAACCGTAGATCACGTGCATGTGCCCGCCGCCCGAGGACCACTGGATGCGGGTCTCGACGGGGCGGCCCGCGTTGATCTCCTTCTGTACGGTGCCGTAGTACAGGTAGCCCGAGACGTACGAGCCGCGGTTGATGCCGGCCCAGTCGAGTGCGTTCTGCACGTTGCCGAGCGTGGCCTGGTTGTTGGGGCAGGTGGTGCCCTGCTGCCGGTTGAAGGCGGCGTTGCAGAACTGGTTCTGGCTGTAGCGCCTGCCGTAGAAGGTGGCGATGGTGTTGCCGGAGGCGGCCCAGCACCAGTTGGTCTTCTCCTGGGCCTGCATGGTGATGTTGAGCCGGTTGGCGGCCGCCACGGCGTGGGGGGCCGTGGCTGCCGTGCCGGTGGGGGCGGGCGCGGCGGTGGCCGGTGCGACGGGTACGGCGGTCAGCGCGGCGGCCGACAGTGCCGCTGCCGACAGCCATCTGCGGCGTGCGCCGCGGCTGTGGGGTGCCGAAGTCATGGCGTTCCTCCCGAACGAGGGGGTTGTTACGGAGGAGCGCATCCGGATGCTGGTCAGGAGCATCGGGTGTTGTCGGGAGCAGGTCAACACGCTTCAATGCGGGGTGACATGGGGGTGTGGACGTCCGGTCCCGGGTGTGAACGGCCCGCGCCCGGCGTACTGCAGCGGACAGGCAGGGCCCGCGCACGGTGTGAAGTCCGGTTGTGAACGTTCACCGCGCGCGCCGAAGGGTTGGGCGATGACACAGCACACGACACAACAGGTACCTCACACACCTCGTGAGCTTCACGAAGCACACCGGAAAGCCGCACACCAGACACCTCGGGCGCACCCGGAACCGGGCCCGGTATCACCGCAATTGACCGAGCTGACGCAGATTCTCCAGACCGGCCCGTTCCACCTGGCGCTGCGGGCCGCCCTGGCCGCCCGCGGGCTGGCCCTGCACCGCGTCCAGCACAAGCTGGCGCAGCGCGGGATCAAGGTCGGGGTGACCAGCCTGAGTTATTGGCAGCAGGGGGCGCGGCGCCCCCAGCGCCCCGAGTCGCTGCGCGCCGTACGGGCCCTGGAAGAGGTCCTGGAGCTGCCCGCGCAGTCCCTGCACCGGCTGCTGGTCCCCGAGGGCGGCCCGCGGTCCGAGACCAAGGAGCGCCCCGCCGCCCGCTCCTACCGCACGCTCTTCGACCCCTCGGACGTGCTGCACCAGCTCCTGGCCGAGCTGGAGGCCCCCACGGACGGGGGGCTGCACACGGTCGGCCACCACGAATGGGTGCACATCGGGGCCGGACGCGAGATGAGCGGGCGCCGCTCCCTCCAGGTGGTGCGCGCGCACCGGGACGGCGTGGACCGCTACGTCGCCATACACCAGGGCGACGCGGGCTGCGACACGTCCCGGGTGGTCGTCACGGCCGGGGAGAACTGCCGCCTGGGGCGGGTCCGCCGGCACGCCGCCACCGCGATGGTGGTCGCCGAGCTGCTCTTCGACGTCCGGCTGCGCGCCGGCGACACCCATGTCTTCGGCTACACCTTCGAGGACGGCAGCGGCGGCCAGAGCGCGGAATACGTACGCGGCTTCCGCTTCGCCGGCGGCCAGTATGTCCTCCAGGTGTGCTTCGACGAGGCGGCCCTGCCGGTGCGCTGCCGCCGCTTCACCCGTACGAAGGCGGGCGCGCCGCGCTCGGGGCAGCAGGAGCTGACGCTGAGCGGGCAGCACCGGGCCGTACACCTGGTGGAGCAGGGGGTACGGCCCGGGATCGTGGGGATCGGCTGGGACTGGGGGTGAGGCGGACGGCCGCCGTGCGGGGCCGTTACGGGGTGGGCTCAGCGCCGGTGGCCGGCCCGCCCGGAGCGCCGGTGGCCGGGACGCCCGACGCGTCGGCGTCCGCGGCGGCCGTGCTGCCGTCCAGCGCGTCGGCGGCGGCCGCGTTCTGTGCCACGCGCTGCTCCAGCATGGCGATCTTCCCGTCGAGCGGACGGTCCATCCCCGGCCACACATCGGCCTTGATGCTGACCTGGACGCGCGGCACCCGCGCCGCGACCGCCTCGGTCGCGCGCTTGACGACGTCCATGACCTCGTCCCAGTCCCCCTCGATCATCGTGTACATGGAGTCCGAGCGGTTCGGCAGCCCGGACTCCCGGATGATCTTGATGGCGTCGGCGACGTACGCCGCGCCGTTCTCCTCCACACCCATGGGCGTCAGGGCGAAGGCAATGAGCACGGTCTTCCTCTCGTCGTACGAAGTTGGCGGCCCGTCGGCGGCGGGCCGCGGCGCGGCTCCGTCACCCGGTGTCGACGTGTACCGCCCGGTAGGCGCGTACCACGGGAGACCGGTAGGCATCCGCGATCCGCAGCAGGTGCCGGACCTCCGCGCCGAGATCGCCCGCGCCGGGGCCCGCGAGGTTGACGGTCTGGGCCCGCGGCTTCTCCCCCGTGCGCCGGGCGTGCAGCGCGGCCGCCAGCCAGCAGGCGGTGACATGCGCGTCGGCCAGGTGGCCGGGGACGGCCTGGCCGTCCACGTGCCGGCGGACCGCGTCGAGGGTGGCCGGGGAGACGTAGTCGCGCAGCACGATCATCGCGTCGCGGATCTCGATGACGCGGCGGTACAGGCGCAATTGGAGCGGCAGCACGGCGTCGAGCAGCCGGCTGCCCGGCCCGAGGACCACGTCCGGCGTCACCGCCGTCAGCTCACGCCACAGCACGGCCAGCCCCCGGTAGGCCGTACGGTCCCGCCACAGCCGCCGGACGCCGGCCACCACGGGCAGCGCCACGCCCGCCGCGATGAACAGCGCCTCCACGCCGGTGACCGGCGAGAACAGCGGGCCGAAGACCGGCGAACGGGTGAAGAGGTAGCAGAGCTTGAGCACCCACAGCAGGGACGCCAGCAGGATGCCGGTGCCGAACAGGCGCAGCCCGTACCGCAGCAGCCGGGGCGCGCCCGTGCGGCCCTGGGCCCAGCAGACGATGCCGCAGGTGGTGTCGGCCGTCAGGTGGAAGGCGAAGAAGACGTACCAGTAGGCGTCCGGCACGCTCGGGATGTCCGGCGAGGGGGTGATCTGGTTGCGCGGATGCGGCGGCCCGGTCACGTCCAGGACGACGAGCGCCGCCATCACCGCGAGGGCGGCGCCGAACACCAGGACCGTACGGCGCTGCCGCCCCGCCGCCTGGAAGATGAACCACAGCACGGCGGCGGCGTCGACGATGCTGAACAGGTGGGTGCTCAGATCGACCCAGTGCGCGCCGGGCACCAGCCGCGCCAGGACGGCGGTGACCGGCTCCAGGTGCATCGACATGGCCAGCGCGATCATCACGATGGCGAGCCACAGGGGCCGCTGCGCCCGGTCCGTCAGGCCGCGCGGAGCACGGGCGAGCACCACGGCCCACAGCGCGATGATCCCGGCGTTCTCCAGCCAGGCGAGGTCGGTCAGCCAGGTGAACACGGCGCTCCCGGGTGCCGGGCGTCGCGCAGGCCCATGCCGGAGGCCAGGCCGCCGAGCGTGCCGGACAGCAGCGTCGGCGCGGGCACCCGCCCCGCGCCCTCCAGGATCAGGCTGGCGATCATCTCCGCCTCCTGCTCCTGCCGGTCGGAATAGCGGGTGCGGCCCAGCGCCCGCCGGATGGAGTGCGGGTCCTCGATGTCGATGTGCCGGAAGAGCCGCTGGTCCTCGACGGCCGTGCGGTGGTCGCACACCAGGTGGCCGATCTCGTGGAGGATGATGTGCTCCTGGTGGAGCGGGCTGGTCCGGCCGTCGTAGAAGACGTAGTCGCCCTCCTCGGTCGCCAGCCACATGCCGGTCGGCATGCCCAGGCCGGTCGGGGTGGGCAGGGTCATCAGCCGCAGCGGGCGGTCCCGGTCGGCGGCGAGCCGGGCGCACAGTTCCTGCGCGGAGAACGGCTCGGGCAGCGGTATCCCGTCGATCACGCGCCGGCAGCGGCGGCGCAGTCGCCTCCAGTGCATCGCGGGCGGTACTCCATGGCTTGTGGGGACAGGAGGGCACATGACCCGGTAACGGCGCTCGGTCATGCCGCCCCCACGGGGCCTCGGCCCGAAGATCCCGGCACGACGAGCCCCCCTCGCGCGTCATCGGCGCACCACGTCGTGCGATCGTAGATCTTCTTCCCGGCTCTTGTCAGGCCCCTGCCACCGAGCAGTCCGTTTCCGGCCAACTGCGCAGCGTCACCGGCCGGGGCCGCCCCACGGCCCCCCTCAGCCGGCGATCAGCTTGCCGCCCTCCGCCTTGACCGGCACCTCCGGCAGCGGCTTGCTGGCGGGGCCCTGGATGACCTTGCCGGTCGTCACGTCGAAGCGGCTGCCGTGGCAGGGGCAGTTGCCCTGGTTGCGCTCGATCTTGTCCAGCACGCACCCCGCGTGGGTGCACTTGGCGCTGAAGCACTTGAACTGGCCCTTTTCGGGCTGCGAGACCAGCAGCCGGCTCTCGCGGTAGAGCTTGGCACCGCCGACCGGCACCTCGGTGGCGGCGCCCAGCGTGACGGGCTCGGCAGGTGTCGCGGACGCGCCGTCCGAGCCGCCGCCGGAACAGGCGGCGACGCCGAAGCCCGCAGCGCCGACGAGCGCGGCCCCTCGCAGCACGGTCCGGCGGGCGGGGGGCTGGCTCATCTCGTACTCCCGGATGCTCGGCCGGCGACCCTGCGTCACCGTGCGGCGTCGGCTCCCGACGATACCGGTACCGATCCGTCCGCTTCGGACTGCCCCGGCCGGCCCTGCCCACTGTCCGGAAGGTGCCCCTCCCGGCCCTTGAGCAGGTCCCGTTCGATCTCCTCCAGACTGCGGCCCTTGGTCTCCGGCAGCAGCTTCCGTACGAAGACGAAGGCGGCGAACGTCGTCACGGCGAAGAACAGGAAGTTCACGCCCGCTCCCCAGGCGCGCAGCAGCGACGGGAAGACCAGCGAGACCACCATGTTGAACAGCCAGTTGAACATCACGCACAGGCTCACCGCGGCGGCCCGGATGCGCATCGGGAACAGCTCCGGCAGCATCACCCACTGCACCGGGCCCCAGGAGACCGCGAAGGACGCGATGTACAGGGCGATGCCGAAGAGGGTGAGGGCGGACAGGGCTGCCCCGTACCCGAGGCCGGACAGGTTGGTGACGGCCAGTACGAGCATCGCCACGCACATGCCGAGCGCGCCGTACAGCAGCAGCGGCTTGCGGCCCTTGCGGTCGATCAGGCGCATGGCGGGCAGCGTCATCAGCATGTTGAGCAGCCCTATGCCGACGTTGGCGAGGATCGCGCCGTCGGAGCCGAAGCCGATGTCGGTGAGCAGCGTCGGCGCGTAGTAGATGATCGTGTTGATGCCGACGAAGTTCTGGAAGAAGACCAGCAGCATCCCGACCAGCAGGACCGGCCGCAGCCGGGGCGAGGCGAGGTCCTTGAGCGTCAGCGACCGGCTCTCGGCCCGCTCGATGCGCTCGGTCTCCTCGATCTCGGCCAGCTCCGTGTCGGCCGCGCCGCCCGCGCCGCGCAGCCGTGTGAGCACCTGCCGCGCCTCGGCGTTGCGGCCCTTGCCGACCAGCCAGCGGGGGCTTTCGGGCTGGGTGACGATGCCAAGCGCGAGGATCGCGGCGGGCACCACGCCCAGGCCGATCATCCAGCGCCACGCCTCCGCCCCGGCGAGCAGGTAGTCGGTGACGTACGCGAGGAAGATGCCGACCGTGACCAGCAGCTGCATCAGCGAGGTCAGGCCGCCGCGCAGGTGCTTGGGCGCCAGCTCCGTGAGGTACAGCGGTACGACGACGGAGGCGATGCCCACGCCGATGCCGAGCACGAAGCGGAAGGCGATCAGCGTCCAGGGGGTGGCGGACAGGGCGGCGCCGAGGGTGCCGGCGATGAAGACGGCGGAGGCGGCGAGGATCAGCCGTCGCCGGCCCCAGGAGTCGGACAGCCGGCCGGACAGGCCCGCGCCGAGCATCGCGCCGACCAGCAGGCCGGAGACGACCATGCCCTCCAGCAGCGGGGTCAGCGCGATGTCGCTCTTGATGAAGAGCATGGCGCCGGAGATGACGCCGGTGTCATAGCCCCACAGGATGCCGCCGAGGGCGCCGAAGACCCAGATCAGGGCGTTCTTGATGCGTGCGGGCACGGCGCGTCACCCCTTCCGCGCGTGCTGCGGGCCCTGGGGCGCGATGTGGATCTTGCGCCCGGTGCCGGCCCGGAAGCGGGCCACCGCCTCGTCGAAGTCCTCCAGTCCGTACACGTCGCTGACCAGCGGGTCCAGGTCGAGCCCGGCCTCCAGTACGTCGATGGCGGGCTGGAAGCTGTTGTGCACCGCCATCGAGCCGATGATGTCGATCTCGTGGTGGTAGACGAGGTACGGCGAGAACTTCGCGGAGCGGGCCGGGTCGGTGACGCCGAACTGGAGGAACGTGCCGCCCTTGCGGACCCGGCCGAGGCCGTCCTCGATGGCCGGGACCGCGCCGGTCGCGTCGATGACCACCTCGAAGCCGGGCTTGCGGCCCAGGTGGTCGGCGTTGGTGACGGCCGCGTCCAGGCCGAAGCTCTCGGCGAAGGCCAGCCGTTCCTTGTTGAGGTCCACGACGGACACGGAGGCGGCGCCCGCGGTACGCACCAGGGCGGCCATCATCAGGCCCATCGTTCCGGCGCCGTAGATCAGGTAGTGCTCACCGGGGCGCCGGGGCAGCCGGTTCAGGCCGTGCACCGCGCAGGACAGCGGCTCGATCAGGCCCGCCGCGGCCTCGGAGAAGGACTCCGGTACGAGGTGGCAGCAGCGCGCGGGCACCGCGACCAGTTCGGCGAAACCGCCCGCCTGGGTGACGCCGATCGCCTGGTAGTCCTCGCAGAGGTTGGCGCGGCCGATGCGGCAGTAGTGGCAGGCGCCGCACGGCATGTTCGGGTTGACCGCGACCCGGTCGCCGACGGCCGGGCCGGTGACGCCCTCGCCCACGGCCACCACTTCGCCGGTCAGCTCGTGGCCGGGGATCAGCGGGTAGGGCACGGCGGGCAGCTCGCCGCCGAGGATGTGCATGTCGGTCCCGCACAGCCCGCAGGAGGAGACGCGCACGACGACTTCCGCGGGTTCCGGCCGGGGATCGGGGACTTCGGTCAGGGCGGTACGGCCCGGCTCGGTGACCACGACAGCGCGCATGGCGCCTCCTCACGTCTTCGTGCGGTGTTGCGGGTGTTGCGGGATGGGGTGGCGTGAACGTAACCCGGTGGTAAACGTTTGCGCAAGCGTTTACGTCTAGGCTGTGATGGACTACGTACCGGCAGCGGACCACCTGCCGGCGAAACAGGGCGACGGACTCGGGGAGACGGACCGGATGACGACGATGGTCGATGTGGCGCGGCGGGCGGGGGTCTCCGTGGCCACGGTCTCGCATGTGCTCAACGAGACCCGGCCGGTACGCCCCGACACCCGCGCCGCCGTCCTCGCGGCCATCGACGAGCTGGGCTACACCCACAACACACTGGCCCGTTCGCTGGTCACCGCACGCACCCGCTCCATAGGTCTGGCGGTCTCCGCGATCAGCAACCCGTACTTCACCGAGATCCTCCAAGGCGTCGAGGCCGGCGCCCTGGAGGCGGGCTACAGCCTGCTGATCGCCGATCCGCACGACGACCCCGCGCACGAGCAGAAGGTCGTGCGGCTGCTGCACGAGCGCCGGGTGGACGGCATGATCGTCGCGCCGTCCGCCGAGCCCGCGGGCATGGCCGGCTACCTCACCCGGCGCAAGGTTCCGGCCGTCTTCCTCGACCGGCTCGTCGGCGACGCGTACGACCAGGTCTGCGCGGAGAACACCGCCCCCGTACGGCAGCTCGTCGAGCACCTCGCCGACCTGGGCCACACCCGGATCGGGCTGGTCGCCGGGCTGCCCGGCCTGAGCACCACCACCGAGCGCGTCCAGGGCTACCGCGAGGGTCTGCGCGCCCGCGGTCTGCCCTTCGCCCCCGAACTGCTGGCGGGCGGCAACTCCGAGGCGGAGGGCGCCCAGGACGCCACCCGGCACCTGCTCGCCGCCCCCGAACCGCCCACCGCGATCATCACCGCCAACAACGCGATGACGATCGGCACCCTGCGCGCGCTGCGCGACCTCGGCCTCGACGTGCCCCGCGACATCGCCCTGGCCTGCTTCGACGACTTCTCGTGGGCGGACCTGTTCGCCCCGCGTCTGACGGCGATCTCCCAGCCCAGCAAGGAGATCGGGGCCGCAGCGGTCCGGCTGCTCCTGGAACGGCTGGAGGAACCGGACCGCCCACCGCGCACCCTCCGGCTCCCCTGCACCTTCGTGCACCGCGAATCCTGCGGCTGCACCGGCGCCGGGCGCTGATCCGCCCCTCCCCCACCCCAGAAAGGCCAGGACTGTCGTGATCGTCGTCGCCGGCGAGGCCCTGATCGACCTCGTGCCCAGCTCGCAACCGCCGTCCGGGGACGGGCCGTTGTCCGCGCTGCTGCCGCGCCGGGGCGGCGGCCCGTACAACACCGCCCTCGCCCTGGGGCGGCTCGGCTCGCCCGCCGCGTTCTGCTCGCGGGTGTCCACCGACACCTTCGGGGAGGAGCTGCTGCGCGGGCTGCGCGCCGACGGCGTGGACGTCTCGCTCGTCCAGCGCGGCACCGAGCCGACCACCCTGGCGGTCGCGGACATCAGCCCGGACGGCTCGGCGGGTTACGGCTTCTACGCCGACGGCACCGCCGACCGCCTGTTCACCCTTCCGGCCGAACTGCCCGCCGCGACGCGGGCGGTGTCGTTCGGCACCTGCTCGCTGGTGCTGGAGCCGGGCGCGAGCGCGTACGAGTCGCTGATGCGCCGCTCGGCGGAGCAGGGGATCTTCACGGCGCTGGACCCCAACATCCGCGCCGGGCTGATCGCGGACGCGGACGCCTACCGGGCCCGCTTCCGCTCCTGGCTGCCGCACGTCACGCTGCTGAAGCTCTCGGAGGAGGACGCGGAGTGGCTGGCCGGGCCCCAGGGCGTCGCGGCCGCGGTCAAGGACTGGCTGGCGGCCGGTCCGGCGGCGGCGGTGCTCACGCGCGGCGGCGACGGGCTGTCCGTACAGACGCCGGGCGGTACGGAGATCACGGTGCCCGGCGAGCGGATCGAGGTCGCGGACACCATCGGCGCGGGCGACACGGTCAACGCGGCGCTGCTGCACCGCCTCGACGCACACGGCGCGCTGTCCCCTGATGCGCTCGCCGCCCTCTCCCCCGACGCCTGGCGCGACATCCTCGGCTTCGCGGCCCGCGCCGCGGCGGTGACCTGCTCCCGCCCCGGCGCACAGCCGCCGTATGCGACGGAGTTGGTGGGGCCGGAGTGACGGGGTGGGTTCCGCAGGCGTGATGGTGGTACGGGCGGTTCCGGCCGCCGGGGCCACGGGGCGGCGGGGTGCGCAGGCGTGACGGTGGTACGGGGCGGTTCCGGCTGCCCGGGGTCTACGCGACGGGGTGCGCAGCCGTAACGGTGGTACGGGGCGGTCCCCGCTGCCCGGGGACACACGGCGGCGGGCTACGCAGCCGCTGACGGTGATACGGGCGGTCCCGGCCCCGGACCTTCGGCGGCGGGCGGACTGCGCGCCCCATGGCGACCGGGCGGACTCCCCGCCGCCGGACGGCCGACGGGCCGCCGCCCCTGCCCTTACGGGTGGGGCGGCGGCCCGTCGACCGTCCGGCGGCGGTCAGGCCCGGCGGGCCCGCGTCGCCTTCTTGGTGGCCGTCTTCTTGGTGGCCGCGGGCTTGGCGGCCGTCTTCTTCGCCGTCGTCTTCGAAGCGGCCGTCTTGGTGCCGGTCTTCGCCGAGACGGTCTTCTTCGCCGGGGCCTTCGTCGCGGCGACGGTCTTCTTCGCCGCGCGCTTCTTCGCCCCGCCGGCCAGGGCCGGCTCCGCGTCGCTGACCCGGTCGCCCAGGATGTCCCGCAGGAACTTGCCGGTGTGGCTGGCCGGGACCGCCGCGACCTGCTCCGGGGTGCCCTCGGCGACGACCAGGCCGCCGCCGTTGCCGCCCTCGGGGCCCATGTCCACGATCCAGTCGGCGGTCTTGATCACGTCGAGGTTGTGCTCGATGACGATGACCGAGTTGCCCTTGTCGACCAGACCGGACAGCACCTTGATCAGCTTGCTGATGTCGTCGAAGTGCAGACCGGTGGTCGGCTCGTCCAGGACGTAGACCGTGCGGCCGGTGGAGCGCTTCTGCAGCTCGGAGGCGAGCTTGACGCGCTGCGCCTCACCGCCGGAGAGGGTCGGCGCGGACTGCCCGAGCCGGACATAGCCCAGCCCGACCTCGGTGAGCGTCTTCAGGTGCCGGGCGATGCTCGGTACGGCCTCGAAGAAGCTCAGCGCCTCCTCGATCGGCATGTCCAGGACCTCGGCGATGGACTTGCCCTTGTAGTGGACCTCCAGGGTCTCCCGGTTGTAGCGCGCGCCGTGGCAGACCTCGCACGGCACGTACACGTCCGGCAGGAAGTTCATCTCGATCTTGATGGTGCCGTCGCCCGCGCAGTTCTCGCAGCGGCCGCCCTTGACGTTGAAGGAGAAGCGTCCCGGCAGATAGCCGCGGACCTTGGCCTCCATCGTCTCCGCGAACAGCTTGCGGATGTTGTCGAAGACGCCGGTGTACGTCGCGGGGTTGGAGCGCGGCGTACGGCCGATGGGCGACTGGTCGACGTGGACGACCTTGTCCACCTGGTCGTCGCCGGATACCCGCACATGGCGGCCGGGCACCGACTTGGCGCCGTTCAGCTCGCGGGCCAGGTGGGTGTACAGGATGTCGTTGACCAGCGTGGACTTGCCGGAGCCGGAGACGCCGGTGACCGCGGTGAGCACGCCGAGCGGGAAGGAGACGGTGATGTCGCGGAGGTTGTTCTCCTTGGCGCCGTGCACCGTCAGCTGCCGCGACGGGTCGGCGGGCCGCCGCACCTCGGGCGTCACGATGGCCTTGCGGCCGGACAGGTACTGCCCGGTGACCGAGTCCTTGTTGGCCAGCAGCTCCTTGACCGGGCCGCTGTGCACGACCTTGCCGCCGTGCTCGCCGGCGCCCGGGCCGATGTCCACGATCCAGTCGGCGACCTTGATCGTGTCCTCGTCGTGCTCCACGACGATCAGCGTGTTGCCCATGTCGCGCAGGCGCACCAGCGTCTCGATGAGGCGGTGGTTGTCGCGCTGGTGCAGGCCGATGGACGGCTCGTCCAGGACGTAGAGCACGCCGACCAGGCCGGAGCCGATCTGGGTGGCGAGCCGGATGCGCTGGGCCTCGCCGCCGGAGAGGGTGCCCGCGGCGCGGTTCAGCGAGAGGTAGTCCAGGCCGACGTCGACCAGGAACTTCAGCCGCTCGTTGACCTCCTTGAGGACCCGCTCGGCGATCTTCTTCTCGCGGGCGTCGAGCTTCATCTCGCGCAGGAAGTCGGCGCAGTCGCTGATCGACATGGCCGAGACCTCGGCGATCGAGCGGCCCTTGACCGTGACGGCGAGGACGATCGGCTTCAGGCGCGTGCCCTCACAGGTGGGGCAGGGCACCTCGCGCATGTAGCCCTCGAAGCGCTCGCGGCTGCTGTCGCTCTCCGCCTCCTGGTGGCGCCGCTTGACGAACGGCACGGCGCCCTCGAACGCGGTGGTGTACGAGCGCTCGCGGCCGTAGCGGTTGCGGTAGCGGACGTCGATCTGGGTGCGGTGGCCGTTGAGGATGGCCTTCTTGGCGCGCTGCGGCAGCCCGGCCCAGGGGATGTCCGTACGGAAGCCGAGGGCGTCGGCGAGGGCGCCGACCAGGCGGCCGAAGTACTCCTTGGTGTGGCCGTGCGACCAGGGGTGGACGGCGCCCTCGTCGAGGGACTTCTCCTCGTCCGGGATGATCAGCTCGGGGTCGACCTCCATGCGCGTACCGATGCCGGTGCAGTCGGGGCAGGCGCCGAAGGGCGAGTTGAAGGAGAAGGAGCGGGGCTCCAGCTCCTCGAACGACAGGTCGTCGCGCGGGCAGTACAGGTGCTCCGAATACATCCGCTCGCGCTGCGGATCGTCCTCGTCGAGGTCGACGAAGTCGAGGATGACCATGCCGCCGGACAGGCCGAGCGCGGTCTCGACGGAGTCGGTCAGCCGGCGCTTGGCGCTGTCCTTGACGGTCAGGCGGTCCACGACCACCTCGATCGTGTGCTTCTCCTGCTTCTTGAGCTTGGGCGGGTCGGAGAGCTGGATCGTGGCGCCGTCGACGCGGGCGCGGCTGTAGCCCTTGGTCTGGAGGTCGGAGAAGAGGTCCACGAACTCGCCCTTGCGCTCGCGCGCGAGCGGGGCCAGCACCTGGAAGCGGCTGCCCTCGGGCAGCTCCAGGACCTTGTCGACGATGGCCTGCGGCGACTGCCGGGCGATCGGGTCGCCGCACTCGGGGCAGTGCGGCTTGCCGATACGGGCGAACAGCAGGCGGAGGTAGTCGTAGACCTCGGTGATCGTGCCGACCGTCGAGCGCGGGTTGCGCGAGGTCGACTTCTGGTCGATCGAGACCGCGGGGGACAGGCCCTCGATGAAGTCCACATCGGGCTTGTCCATCTGCCCGAGGAACTGCCGGGCGTACGAGGAGAGCGACTCGACATAGCGGCGCTGCCCCTCGGCGAAGATCGTGTCGAAGGCGAGCGAGGACTTGCCCGACCCGGAGAGCCCCGTGAAGACGATGAGGGAGTCCCGGGGGAGGTCGAGCGAGACGTTGCGCAGGTTGTGCTCGCGAGCGCCACGGACGATGAGACGGTCGGCCACGCCGGTCGGCACCTTTCTGGAGAGGGGCGGGAGGCCGCGGCCCAGCTGCGTACGGCCCTGACGGCGGCGGTCGGGCGAGCCGGTCGCTGCCGGTCACCGGGCCGGGTGGGCGCGGAAGCTGGGCGAGCCCCCGCCCCAGGGTATGGGGGCTGCCGCGGCGATGTCTTATTGATGCCACACACGAGCCTATAGCACGCGCATTCGAATTACGGTGTCCGTCGCAGCGCTTCACCCGAACGTGTGGCCGCCTCTGGACAACACGCAACGGCCCGCCTCTCTTCCTGTCGATCATCGACAGGCCGCTCCCCCCTTCACCCACGCCGCTCCGGCACCCCCGGTTCCCGCCGCCCTCGGGCCCGCGGGGGCGGAACCCGGCACCGGACGAAGGTGTCCGAAGTCACGGCCGCGGCAACCGCTGTTCGATTTCCGGACCGCCCGGCCCCCCGCCCCCCCCACGGGCACCGCCCTCTCTACAGCACCCGCGACAGCACGTCGTACGTGTGCTGCAACAACTCCCGCTGCTCCGCGGCGATCTCCTCGACGGGGACGCCGGCCATCTGCCGGCGGATGACCGTCGCGTACACGGAGCGGTACGCCGCCACGGTCAGCGCGGCGGCCAGCCGCGGCCCGTGCTCGTCCGGTCCGGCGCCCCCGGCCTCCGCGAACAGCCCGGCGAGCGTGTCCTCGAACTCCTCCAGGGCCTCGCGCCCGCGGGCCTGCAACGCCGCCGAGTCCACCAGCACCTGCCACCAGTGACGGTCCCAGAACCCCACGCCCGCGAGCGGGTGCCCCTGTTCCAGCAGGTCGAGCGCGAGGCGGTGCAGCGCCTCCAGCGGCGCGACACCCTCGCCCCGTTCCCGTACGGCGCGCGTGACCAGCTCGAACGCCTCGGGGATGCGGTCGAGGAAGAGATCTTCCTTGCGGGGGAAGTAGTTGAAGACGGTCATCGTCGAGACCTCGGCGGCGCGGGCCACCTCGGCGACGGTGACCTGCTCGAAGCCGCGCGCGACGAAGAGTCGGGTGGCCTCGCCGGAGATCCGTTCCCGGGTCCGGATCTTCTTCAGCTCGCGCAGCGAGAGCCCGTCGCCGTCCGCACCCGCCCGGCCACCGCCGCGCCCCGCCTTGTCCGCCTGATCAGCCATGACCAGAATTTTAGCCGAAACAAATTTTTAGTGACTACAATCAACCGCATGAACGAGAACACCGGGGGCACCGCTCCCCGAACGGACGTGGTGATCGCGGGCGCCGGGCCCGTCGGACTGATGCTCGCCTGCGAACTCGCCCTGCGCGGCGTGCGGGTCGTCGCGCTGGAGCGCCTGACCGAGGTGGACGAGACGATCAAGGCGGGCGGCATCAACACGCCCAGCGCGGAAGCCTTCTACCGCCGCGGCATGCTGCCCGCGCTCGCCGACGTGCAGAAGGAGGCGTTCGGCCGGTTCCACTCCTTCGTGCGGCAGCGGCAGGCCGCCGGGGCAAGCTCCGTACGCCCGGCGCCGAGGTTCGCCGGGCACTTCGCGGGAATCATGCTGCGCGCCGAATTGCTGGACACGTCCGACTCCGACTTCCACCACGCCGGACCGGCCGACGAGATCGGCTTCGTGTCACAGCAGGCATTGGAACGGCTGCTCGCCGAGCGCGCCGCCGGACTCGGCGTCGAGGTGCGCCGCGGCGTGGAACTGACCGGCTTCGACACGGATTCGGACGGCGTGACGGTGCACGTCGGCAAGGCCGGAAAGGCCGGTGACGCAGGCGGGGAGGAACTGCGGGCCGGCTGGCTGGTGGGCTGCGACGGCGGACGCAGTACGGTCCGCAGGCTCGCCGGATTCCCCTTCCCCGGCACCGATCCGGAGATCACCGGCCGCCAGGCGCTGGTGGAGATGACCGGCGCCGAGAAGCTCGGCATGGGCTGGAACGAGACGGAGACCGGCATCTACAGCCACGGCCCGGTGCCCGGCCGCATCCTCACCGTCGAGTTCGACGGCCCGCCCGCGGACCGCTCCGCCCCCGTCACCCTGGAGGAGGTCCAGGCGAGCCTGCGCAAGGTGTCGGGGACCGACGTCACGGTCACCAAGGTGCACACGGCCACCCGCTTCACCGACAACACCCGCCAGGTCACCGAGTACCGCCGCGGGCGCGTCCTGCTGGCCGGCGACGCGGCGCACGTCCACCCGCCGTTCGGCGGCCAGGGGCTCAACCTGGGCATCGGGGACGCGATGAACCTCGGCTGGAAGCTGGCCGCGACGATCCACGGCCACGCCCCCGACGGGCTGCTGGACACCTACACCGCCGAGCGGCACCCGGTCGGCGCGTGGGTGCTGGAGTGGACGCGCGCCCAGATAGCGGTGATGCGGCCGACGCCGCACTCCCGCGCGCTGCGCAAGGTGATCACCGACCTGACCGGCACGGTCACTGGCACCACGTACTTCGCCAAGAAGATCTCCGGGGTGTGGCACCGCTACGACCTGCCCGGCGACCACCCGCTGACCGGCCGCAGCGCCCCCGACCTGGCCTTCGCCGACGGCACCCGGCTCGGCGCGCACCTGGAGGACGGGCGGGCGCTGCTGCTCGTCCTCACCGACGACCCCGGTCTGACGGGCCGGGCCGCCGAGTACACCGCCGGGTACGAGGGCCGGCTGCGCGTGGTGACCGCCCGCTGCCCGGACCGGCCGGAACTGGCCGGGCTGCTGGTGCGGCCGGACGGTGTGGTGGCGTGGGGTGCAGGTACGGAGGAGGACGCACTGCGGGGCGAGTCGCCCCACGGAGCGGGAACTGACGGGGACGGATCGGGGGCTGACGGGGGCGGAGCCCCGGCTCGTACGGCCGGTACGGCGACCGCCACCCGTACGGCTTCCGCCGCCACCGGTACGGCTCTTGCCGCCACCGGTACGACTCTCGCCGCCACCTGCACGGCGGACGAACTGGCCGCTCTGGAGGACGCGTTGCGCCGGTGGCTCGGCGCTCCCAACGGCACTCCCGACGGCACTCCCGACGGAACGGCCGCCTGACGGCCGCGGTCCCGGCCGGTCCGTTCCCACGGGCCCGGCCGGGGCCGTGCCGCGCTTCCCGCGCCGCCCGCGTACCCCTGTATCCGTGCGGACCGACTCCCACGGAGGCCACCGCGGCGCTAGCTTCGGACCATGACCGACAACGCGCCCCCCGCCACACCGGATTTCGCGCAGGACGCCGCCGCCGTCCGTGAAGCGACCGACCGACTGCTCGTCTCCGTCGGGAAGTTGGACGACGCGGCGATCGGAGAACCGTCACTGCTGCCCGACTGGACCCGCGGCCACCTCCTCGCCCATGTGGCCCGCAACGCCGACGCCCTGGTCAACCTGCTGACCTGGGCGCGTACCGGCGTCCGCACCCCGATGTACGCCAGTGCCGAGGCCCGGGACGCCGACATCGCCGCCGGTGCCGACCGGCCGCTCGCCGTGCACCTGGACGACCTGCGCTCCAGCGCCGAGCGTTTCGACGCGGCCGTGGCGGCGCTGCCGCCCGCCCGCCTCCCGTACGAGCTGGAGATGCGCAACGGCGTCATCGAGCGCGCCGCCCGGCTGCCGTTCCGCCGTCTGGCCGAGGTCGAGCTGCACCGTATCGACCTCGGCGTCGGCTACGGCATCGAGCAGTTGCCGACCGCCTTCGTCGACGCGGAACTGGCGTTCATGACGGGTGTGAAGTTCGCCGGTCACGTCGACGTACCGGCCGTGGAACTGCGCGCCCCCGACGGGCGGCGGTGGCGTACCGGCCGTACGGAGCACACCGGCGTGGTCACCGAGGACACCGGGGACGTCCCGTACGTGGTGGTGTCCGGGCCGCCCGCCGAACTGGTCGGCTGGCTCACCGGCCGCGCCAAAGGCACCGGACTCGACACCCGGGGCGGCCCGCTTCCGGCCCTTCCTCCGCTTTAGGGTGGGCGCATGAGCTACACGGGAGCAGTGAAGGTCGGCGGACCGGCCGACGTGCACGAGTTGGCCGACCTGATGATCTCCAAGGTCGCGGTGGGCCCGATGGACAACAACGCCTATCTGCTGCGCTGCCGCGCGACCGGCGAACAGCTGCTGATCGACGCCGCCGCCGAGCCGCGCACCCTCCTCAACCTGATCGGCGACAGCGGCATCGCCGCCGTGGTGACCACCCATCGGCACGGCGACCACTGGGGCGCGCTGCGCGAGGTGGTGGACGCGACGGGCGCCCGTACGTACGCGGGCCGGTACGACGCCGAGGGCATCCCCGTGCCGACCGACGTGCCCGTCGAGGACGGTGACACCATCGCCGTCGGCGAGGTCCGGCTGACCGCCCGCCACCTGGTCGGCCACACGCCTGGCAGCATCGCGCTGATCTACGACGACCCGCACGGGCACCCGCACGTCTTCACCGGCGACTGCCTCTTCCCCGGCGGCGTCGGCAACACCTGGAACGACCCGGAGCAGTTCACCAGCCTCCTCGACGACGTCACGGCCAAGCTGTTCGACCGGCTGCCCGACGAGACCTGGATCTACCCGGGCCACGGCTCGGACACCACGCTCGGCGCGGAGCGCCCGCACCTCGCCGAGTGGCGCGAACGCGGCTGGTGAGGTCCTGACGGGCGGCCGGTCGCCCCGGCCGCCCGGCGGACCGTCCGTCAGCAGGTGACGTAGGACCGGCGCGCGTTGTTGTAGCCGCAGCTGTCGACGCGCGCGCCGGACGCCTTCGTGAGGGTCGCGGTGTCCTTGGTGTTGTCCCACACGTAGGCGCGGCGGTTCTGGTAGCGGTGGGCCGCGGTGTCGCGCCCCTTGCCGGTGTGCACCGTCACGGTCTTCCCCGCGCCCAGGGTGTACGTACCGAAGGTGTACACGTGCCGGGAGGCGTCGGTCAGCTTCCAGCCCTTGAGGCTGACGGCGCGCGAGGTGGAGTTCTTGATCTGCACCCACTCGGCGTTGAGGCTGGCGTTGGAACGGTTGTCGCTGCCTGGGCTGTTGTAGTAGATCTTCGCCAGGTGCACGGACCCGGCGGCGGAGGCCGGTGCCGCCGTGACGAGCCCCCCGAGTCCTCCGGCCGTCGTGGCTATCGCGAGTGCGGCTGCGGCGGCTGCCTTGCGGTGACGCATGGGTCCCCCCTCGGGACGGTGCGCGCCGGAGGGGCCCCGGGTGCCTCAGGGGCCGTTCGGGCGCGCGGTCGATGATGCGCGCACTGTACGGGTTCGGGGGGCGCGGAGGGATGCGTCCCGTATGCATGCCGTACGGATGCCCACCGCATATGCCCCCAACGGCGCGGGAGGCCCCGCGGTGTACTCGCGGGACCTCCCCGAACGCGCCGGGACGGGCGGCCGCCCGTCCCCGGAACGCGGGTCAGACGTCTATGGCGTCTTTGGCATCTTCCTTCGCCGCGGCGGCCTCCGCCTCCGCCCGCGCCTGCTTCTTCGAGGCCCGCAGGCTCGTGATCGTCGTGACGACGAGGACGGCGCAGATCACGCCGAGCGAGACCGGGATGCTGATCTCGGGGACGCTCACACCCGACTCGTGCAGGGCGTGCAGCACCAGCTTCACACCGATGAACCCGAGGATGACCGACAGCCCGTAGGACAGGTGCACCAGCTTCTTCAGCAGCCCGCCGATGAGGAAGTACAGCTGCCGCAGGCCCATCAGGGCGAAGGCGTTGGCGGTGAAGACGATGTACGGGTCCTGGGTGAGGCCGAAGATCGCCGGGATCGAGTCCAGCGCGAACAGCACGTCGGTGGTGCCGATCGCCAGCATCACGATCAGCATCGGCGTCATCAGGCGCCTGCCGTTCTCGACGACGAACAGCTTGGTGCCGTGATAGCGGTCGGTCGACGGGAACCGCTTCTCGACCATCTTCAGGAAGCGGTTCTCCTCGAACTCCTCGTCCTGCTCCTCCGCCCGCGCCTCCTGGATGAGCTTCCAGGCCGTCCAGATCAGGAACGCGCCGAAGAGGTAGAACACCCACGAGAAGTTGGCGATGATCGCGGCGCCCGCACCGATGAACCCGGCGCGCAGCACGAGCGCTATCAGCACACCGATCATCAGCACCCGCTGCTGGTAGATCGTCGGCACCGCGAACTTCGCCATGATCAGGACGAAGACGAAGAGGTTGTCGACGCTCAGCGACTTCTCGGTGATGAAGCCCGCGAAGAACTCACCGGCCGGCTGCCCGCCGCCGAAGACCAGCAGGCCGAGCCCGAAGAGCGTGGCGAGCGCGATCCAGACGGCCGTCCAGATCCCGGCCTCCTTCAGGGAGACCTCGTGCGGTTTGCGTCCGCCGATGAAGAAATCGGCGGTGATCAGGGCGCACAGACCGACGATGGTCAGCACCCACAGGGTCAGGGAAACGTCCACTGCTCCTCCGGCAGAGTCGTACGGCACTCACAGCGTCGTCGCTGCCGGAGGTCTCTTCCACCCGAGAACGCCGTTGGCGCTCCCCGAGCCGGGCCGACGTCCCGGGATCGCGTCAGTGGTGTGATCCGTGATGACGGGAACGTCGCGCAGGAATACTCCCCTCCGCACTCAAAGGGTAAAGGAAAGGCAATGTGAAGTAAAGGGTTGGGTAAATGGGGTGGTCAGGGGTGTGCGGGGGCCTTCCGTGGGGGCCTAGGTGGGGGTTTCTGCGGGAGCTTAAATCTCCCTCGCACGGCTGTGGCCGCGTGCTCCCCGGGGCCTCAGCTTTCCCTTGTACGGCTGTGGCCGCGTGCCCGGCGGGCCTCGGCCAGGTCGGTCAGGACCCGGCGCAGGATCTGACTGCCCTCCGGTACGCGCGACGGCTCGTACGTCCAGGCGTGCCCGACCCAGGGGTCGGCGAGGTGGGCGTCGGGGACCGGTGTGATCCGCAGCAGGGAGCGCCACAGCGGGTCCAGCACCGGCCCGTACTCCCGCGCCTCCGCCCGGTCCGCGACCATCAGCAGGTGCACGCCGACCGACGGGCCCTCGTCCGCCAGGTAGCGGAGCTGGTTGACGGCGCGGTCGTCGAAGCCGTGCGGGAAGTCGTGGACGATCAGCAGCTGCTCCGCCGTGTCCAGGTCCGGCGGCAGCGACTCGGCGGCCTGGTTGCGCACCGCCATCTGTACGAGGTCCACGCGCCGGGTCAGTTCGCCGAGCACCGCGGTCACGCCCTGCGCCCCGGCGGCCGGGGCCTCACGGAGTGCGCCTGTCTCCACCAGCGGCGCCAGCGCGGGCGCCGCCGCGCCGGCCGGGTCGATGACCTGGAGGGTGAGTTCGCCGGCCGGGTGGGCGGCCAGCAGGCGGGCGGCGAGCGTGACGGCGGTGTCCATCGCCCGGCGCCGCACCTCGGTGGCGTCCAGCGGCTCGCCGCCTTCCGAGCCGGTACCGAAACCGTCCGGCCCGAAGGCGTCCGATCCGAAAGCGTCCGGTCCGAAGCTGTCCGCGAACCCCTCAGCGGCGCCCTCGCCGCGGAACATGGCGGGCGCTCCGCTGTCGATCCACAGACCGCGGTTCATCGGCAGCCGTACGAGCATGGGCACGCGCAGGTCCGGGCATTCCGGCAGGCGCAGGTCACCGAGGCGTACGGCGATCGGGTAGTCGCCCGGGACCCGGTAGCCGTGCCAGACGGGGCTGCTCCAGTCCGCGAGGGCGGGCGGCAGCGCGGGTTCGACCACCCCGGCCTCGGCGGTGAGCTGGGCGAGGTCCCGGTCGAGCACCTCGCGGGCCTGGGCCGCGAGGCGGGCGTGCTTGTCGTGCGCGGCGGCCCGCGCGGCGTCGGCGGCGGGCCCGACACGGTTGCGGGGATCGGCGTTGACCGCGTCCAGTTCCTTGGCCAGGCGGGACTGGGCGAAGTCCATGGCGCTGCGGTAGGCGGCCACGGTCCGGGACAGGTCCTCGAAGATCCCCCAGACCTGGTTGTAGAGGCGCTCGTCGGCGGTACGGCCTGGGGCGTCGCCGGCTACTGGGGTGGGGGGTGCTTCGGGGTGGGGTTCGTCGGTACGGGGC
>NZ_LGCW01000093.1:0-7174 GCF_001279365.1 Streptomyces sp. NRRL F-5755
GGGGAACGCGAGGCCGGGGAACGCGGGGCCGAGAGTTACGGCACCGGACAGCGCAGATTCGGAGGCTGCTGGGGCGAGGGCCCCGGGGTCGGGGACCACGGGGCCGAGGGTTACGGGGTCGGGTGGCGCAGGTTCGGGGAATGCGGGTTCGGGGGCTGCGGGGGCAGGGGTGGCGAGGGTGAGGGGCGATGGTCGCTCGTCTGGGGGGAGTTGTGGGGGCGTGTTGCCGGTCAGGAAGTGGTGCCACCAGGTGTCGTCTCGGGCGGTGCGGGTGAAGTACGTGCGGTAGACCCACTGGGTGCCGCCGTTGCCGACGGTCTCCTGGACGCGGCGGAGGTGGCCTGCGGTGGAGAGGTGGGTGAGGGCCGAGCGTACGGCTTGCTGGCCGTAGCGGGGCTGGGTGGCCGCGAGGGTTTTGACGTCCATGGCGGCGCCGTCGGGCAGCCGGTCGATGAACGCGGCGATGAACGCTTCGCGTTCGGGGAGGCCGGTGAAGTCGTCGCGGTGGCGGGGGTTCTGGTCCGGAGCGGAGCGTTTGCCGTAGCCGGGGGCCGCGAGGCGGGGCCGGGAGATGGCGGGCGAGGCGGTGGGCGCGCAGGGCGCCGTAGTAAGTTGGGCGTCAGCCATTGAGATCGTCCTTACCGATCTTGAAGGTCAGGCCCCGGTTTGGTGTTGGTAGCACCGGCCGGGGTCGCTTGTTGTGCATGCGCTTCTTGCTGCGGCGAACGCTAGGGGGTGGCGACGGGCCGTGGCAAGCCGGTCGCGGAAAGTCATGTGCGCTGGTACGCGCGAGGGTTGGGAGGGCGGGTGGGTTGTGCCAACCCACCCGTTCCTTGGATAAGGGGCTCGGGTCTCGCCGCCCGGAGCTTGGGGCTCAAGCCCCGGAGGCGAAGGGAGAGTTACGCCGCCCAGCTACGGCCAAGGGTGGTGAACTGGGCCCGAATGCCGAACTCGCCAGGCCGCCTACAGTTCCCCCGCCACCTTGCGGATGTACTCGTCGCTGTCCTCCATCCCGAGCGCCTGCATGCGGATCGTGCCGAAGGCCCGGCTGTGACGGCTCACATCGCTCGCCTCGGATTGCAATGTGCTGACCCCCTGGCCGGGCAGGTACGCGTACGTCTCGTGTTCCTCGGTTTCGAGGAGGATGATCGGGCCGCCGAATGCGATGTAGGGGGCGCGGTCGGCCGGCAGAACCTGCACGCAGACGTTGCGCATCCGCTGGACTTCCAGCAGACACTCAAGCTCGCGCCTCATCATTCCGGCGCCGCCCATCATCGTGCGCAACGCGGCTTCGTAGATGATGAAGTTGAACGCCGTGTCGGACTTTCCGTCCAACAACGCCTGCCGCCGGAGACGCTTGGTGATGCATTCTTCCACCGTCTCGTCGTCCAAGGGCGGAAGGCCGTGGTTCATCAGCTCGTGCACATACTCCTCGGTTTGCAGCAAGCCCGGCATGTAGAGGGTCTCGTACCAGTACAGCCCGATCGCGGTTTCTTCCAGCTCCATGAACTCGCCGATGGGCCGTACAGACTTCTCGGGCTTCAGGTATTGGTCCGCCGCCTCCAACGTGCCATGTGTCCGGCATACCTGGTCGGCGATCCGGAGCATCCGCAATGCTGGTCTTAGGCGCTACTGTTCGGCAGCTGGGTCGGTTCTTTCGACAACGTGCCCCCTTTTCACCGGCACGACCGGTACACCCTGACGCGTACCCTCGTCGCGGCTGCCGACCGTACGCCCGCCTCGGCATGCTCGGATTGTGAATGAAGGAAATTCCCCTCTTACGAACGAATGGTGGCTGCCGCGCCATCCTCGGAGCGCGCGGCGGGCCCGTGCGTACCTGCGTGTCCTGGCGGACGTATGGCGGTTGCAGGACGAGGTGGCCGAGACGGCTGTGCTGATTCTCAGTGAGCTGACGGCCAATGCCTGTGTGCACGCGCGGGTTCCGCGTGGGCGGCATGTGCGGACGCGGTGTCTGCTGTTCGCCGGGCGGTTGCGGATCGAGGTGGCCGATGCGAGTGAGCTGATGCCCGAGCCCCGGGCGGCGGGGCCGGACGACGAGGGTGGGCGCGGGCTGGCGCTGGTCGCGGCGCTGGCGGACGACTGGGGTACGTATCCGCGCCCGTACGGGATCGGGAAGGTGGTGTGGTTCGAGTTGAAGTGGGCGCCCGACCACCACAGCGTCGAGTCGCAGTTTCTTGAACGATCGGTTACGTAACCCGTAGGGTGCCCGCATGGGCAGAACCAAGGAGTTCGACCCGGGCGCGACGCTTCAGGCTGCCCTGGAGCTGTTCTGGCGCAAGGGGTACGAAGCCACGTCGATACAGGATCTCGTGGATCACCTCGGTATCAACCGGGGCAGCATCTACGCGACGTACGGCAGCAAGCACGAGTTGTACCTGCGCGCGCTCGACCGCTACTGCGAGAACGAAGGGGTGGCGGCGCTGGAGCGGCTGAACCAGCCGGGGCCGGCGCTGCCCGCCGTACGGGAGTTCCTGCGCGCGTTCGCCACCGAGGCGCTGGCGGACGCCGACCGCAAGGGCTGTCTGGTCACAAACACCGCCATAGAGCTGCTGCCGGAGGACGACAAGGCGCAGCGGCGGGTCGAGACGGCCTTCCATGAGGTGGAGTCGGCGATCACGGGTGCTCTGATCAGGGCGAAGGCGCAAGGAGAGGTGGCGGAAGGGACGGATGTGCGGGCGCAGGCACGGTTTCTGGTGACCTTCATCCAAGGGCTGCGCGTCATGGGCAAGACGGGCGACGAGCGGCGGATCAATGATGCCGTGGAGCAGGCAACGACGGTTCTGCGCTGACACACCCATCACGCACCACCCCCGCTCCGGCGGGGGTTTCTTTCGGGCTAATACTGGAACGATCGGTTAGGAAAAGAGGGGGATCATGCGCGTACCACGCGCCGTGTACGTCCTGGCCCTGGGCATCTTCGCCATGGTGACGAGCGAGTTCGCCGTCGCCGGGCTGATGCCGCAGATGGCGGACGGACTGGGGGCCACCGTGCCGCAGGTCGGCTATCTGATCACGGCCTTCGCGGTGGCCATGGCCGTCGGCGGACCGTTCCTGACGGTGGGGGTGATGCGGCTGCCGCAGAAGCGGGCACTGGGGGTGTTGTTCGGGGTCTTCCTGGCCGGGAATGTGCTCGCGGCCGTCGCGCCGGACTACGGGACGATGATGGTCGCGCGGGTCGTCACCGGCGTCGCCTCACAGGCGTTCTTCGGCGTGGCGCTCTCCGTATGCGCCCAGCTGACACGGCCGGAAGCGCGCGGCCGGGCGATCGCGGTGGCCATGAACGGGCTGATGCTCGGCACGCTGCTCGGCCTGCCGCTGTCCACGCTGATCGGTGAACACCTGGGCTGGCGGGCCGCGTTCTGGGCGGTGGCCGTCCTCACGGTGGGCGCGGCGGTGTGCACGGCCGTCGGCGTACCGCGGCTGGAACGGGCGGATGCGGGCGGCGGCGTACGGGAGGAGCTGGGCGTATTCCGTACGCCGCGGCTGTGGCTGGCGCTGTCCACCAGCACGCTGATCATCGGAGCCACGTTCGCCGTGTTCAGCTACCTCAACCCGATCCTGACCGAGGACACCGGCTTCGGTACCGGGACCGTACCCCTGCTGCTCGTGGCGTACGGAGCCGCGACCGTCGTCGGGAACACCGTGGTCGGGCGCCTCGCCGACCGGCACACGATCGCCGTGCTGTTCGGCGGGCTGGTGCTGAACCTGGGGTTTCTCGTCGGGTTCGCGCTGACCGCGCAACTGCCCGTGCCCGCCGTGGTGTTCATGATGGGGATCGGGCTGGTCGGGGTGACGATGAACCCGGCGATGGTCACCCGCGTCCAGCGGGCCGGGAACGCGCGGGCGCTGGTGAACACCGTGCACTCGTCGTTCATCACGCTCGGCGTGATCGTGGGGTCGCTGGTGGGCGGCATGGCCATCGGCGCGTACGGGCTGCGGGCGACGATCTGGCTGGGGGCCGGGCTGGCGGCGCTGGGGATCGTGTCGCTGGTGCCGGAGCTCGGGGGCCGGGCAGGACGCCGCCGTACGGACGGCAAGGGACGTACGAGCCGCGTGGTCGCGTCCGGGGCCGGTACGTCCACGAACGCGCCGGCCCCGGACGCCACCCCCTGCGTCACACCAACCGCCGGGCCGTAGCCCACCTCGTCAGCTCGTGGCGGTTGGAGAGCTGGAGCTTGCGCAGCACCGCGGAGACGTGCGACTCGACCGTCTTGACCGAGATGAAGAGCTGCTTGGCGATCTCCTTGTAGGCGTAGCCGCGGGCGATCAGGCGCAGCACCTCGCGCTCGCGCTGGGTCAGGCGGTCCAGGTCCTCGTCGACCGGCGGGGCGTCGGTGGAGGCGAAGGCGTCCAGGACGAAGCCGGCCAGGCGCGGGGAGAAGACCGCGTCGCCCTCGGAGACGCGGAAGATCGCGTCGACCAGGTCGGTACCGGTGATCGTCTTGGTGACGTAGCCACGGGCGCCGCCGCGGATGACACCGATGACGTCCTCGGCGGCGTCCGAGACGGACAGCGCGAGGAAGCGGACCGGGCATTCGGGGTCGGCCATCAGGGAGGCGGAGCGGCGCAGCACCTCGACACCGCCGCCGCCCGGCAGGTGCACGTCCAGCAGGACGACCTCGGGGCGGGTGGCGGTGATGACCGTGACGGCCTGGTCCACGTCGGCGGCCTCGCCGACGACCTCGACGCCCGTCTCGTCGGTGCGGCCGATCTCGGCCTGGACGCCCGTACGGAACATCCGGTGATCGTCGACGAGGACGACCCGTACCGTGCGGGCCGGGCCGTCACCCGCCTGCCCGCCACCGGCCTGTCCCCCACCGGCCGTGCCGCCGGCCCGGTCATCCTGTGCGGCGTCGCTGCTCATCTCGTCCGTCCGTCCCTCGTCGACGTTGCCTCTGGCGTGGTGCCCTGGTTCCTCATCATCCGTCATCCGGAAGGCGCTCCGCCTCCAGCTCGACCACGGTGCCGCCGTCCGGCGCGGAGCGCAGCCGGGCCGTGCCGCCGTTGCGCTGCATGCGGCCGATGATGGATTCGCGTACACCCATCCGGTCGCCGGGGACCGCGTCCAGGTCGAAGCCGGGGCCCCGGTCGCGTACGGAGACGAAGACCGTACGGCCCTCGACCTCGGCGTACACCTGCACCGCACCGCCCTCGCCACCGTACTTGGCGGCATTGACCATCGCCTCGCGCGCGGCCTGCATCTGCGCGCCGAGCCGTTCGTCCAGCGGGCAGTCGCCGACGACCACGACCTCGATCGGTACGCCGTGGTGGTCCTCGACCTCGGCGGCGGCCTTGCGTACCGCTTCGGCGAGGGTGTCCGGCTCCTGCTCCTCGTCCTTGCCCCGGCCCTCCGGCTTGTACAGCCAGGCCCGCAGCTCGCGCTCCTGGGCGCGCGCGAGGCGGGCCACCTCACGCGGGTCCTCGGCGTTGCGCTGGATCAGGGTGAGGGTGTGCAGGACGGAGTCGTGGACGTGTGCGGCGACTTCGGCGCGTTCCTGCGCGCGGATGCGCATCAGACGCTCCTCGGACAGGTCCTGTGTCATACGGACCAGGTAGGGGCCCGCGAGCAGCGCGATGCCGACCAGCACGGCGAGGGCGGCCTGAAGCGCCATCCCGAGGTGGCGGACCGAACTCTGCAGGACGACGATGCCGGTGACGCCGACGCCGACCAGCACCACGCCCGCCGCGCCGCGCACGACCGGGAGCAGGCCCTTGCGGCGGCCCATCTCCCGCCACTGCGCGCGGCGCGCGTTGTCCGCCTGGCGCCAGACCAGCGCGACGCCCGCGCCGATCAGCAGGATCGGCCATACGTACGCGTTGGCGCGGCCCAGCTGGAACTTCGAGGCGACGACGGCCGCGCCGGCGAGCAGCGTGAGCAGGGCGAGGATCTGGCCCTTGTCGGCCTTGCGGCCCGTACGGCCGCGGGCCTTGCCGAGGAGGCCGGGGGCGGCGGAGGCGTTCGCGCGCGTCGCGTCCACGCCGCCGACGCCCAGCGGGACGATGAACCAGAACGCCGCGTACAGCAGCGCGCCCATGCCCTCCGCCATGAACAGCGCGATGAACACCACCCGTACCCAGGAGACCGGCAGCCCGAGATGCCCGGCCAGCCCGCGGGCGACACCTCCGAGCATCCGGCCGTCGGCACTGCGGTAGAGCTTGCGCAGGGGCGGATCGTCGGGGTCGGGCGCCGGGGCGTAGCTCGCCTCGGGCCGGGGTGGCGCGCTGGTCATGGCACCGATCGTCACATGGGAGGCGGGTTCGGGGCATCAGGGTGGACCCTTAGGGCGCCCCTGGGATACGGCCGCGCGCCCGTGTTAGCCGGGCGTTAGTGGCACGGCAGCCGTGCGGTAGGGCGCCCGGACAGAGTGGATGACGTACCGAGGGAACGACGTACGAAACAACGACCACCAACCGTCCCGGGGGACCCGAAATGAGCTCCAGCACCGTGCGCACCGCCCGCCGCCGTACGCTCCGCATCGCCGCCGCGGCTCTGACCGCGGCCGCCGGTCTGACCCTGACCGCCTGCTCCGGCTCGGACACCGGCGGCAGCAAGGCCGCGGCCCACCTGGACGCGGAGGCGGCCGCCGCGAACACGTCCAGCGGTGCGGGGGCCTCCGCGGACGGGCAGGGGGCCGACGGTCAGGCCGGTACCGGGGCCAAGGCCAAGTCCGGCGCCAAGGCCAAGGCCGAGGGCAAGGCGGGGGCCTCGGGCGCCGCGGGCGGGAAGTCGGCCCGCTCGGGCGCCGGAGGCGGCAGCAAGGCCGGAGGCTCCGGCGGTCAGCGCTGCCACACCTCGGACCTCAAGGCGGCCTTCGCCACCGGCGAGGACGCGGTCCCCGACCCGAACGCGAGCGGCGGGACGACCACCAGCATCGTGCTGACCAACAAGAGCAGCCGCACCTGCACCATCGGCGGCTTCGCCGGAGTGGACCTCCGGCCGGACGCCGGCGGCCCCGCCTGGTCGCTCGCCCGCTCCTCCGCCAAGCACGGCTCGATCACCCTGGGCCCCGGCGACAGCACCGACTTCACCCTCAACCTCGGCATGGCCAAGGAGAACGAGGAAGGCTCCTGGAAGCCGCGGACCGTGGCCGTCACCCCGCCCAACGAGACCACCGCCCTGACGCTGAAGTGGCCCTGGGGCCCGCTCGTCCAC
>NZ_LGCW01000094.1:0-6294 GCF_001279365.1 Streptomyces sp. NRRL F-5755
AACAGCTCCCACAGGCTGTCCGGCACCATCCGCTCGACAAGAGGGGCAGTCACCATCCCAGACTGCCGCAAGATCACACCAAACGAAATGACGTCTAAGTCAAGCCGAAGGGCGGTGCCCTCTTGAGTCCGCGTAGGGTGCCCGCATGATCGTCCGCTGCGTTCAGATTATCAGCCCGACGAGTGGAAAGGTGGTGAATGATCACCCAGGGATCGGGGTCGGCGTGGAGTATCCCGTCCTGGAGGTCATCACAACCGCAAGCCGGGTGCTGCTCCGGATCCCTGAGCGACCCGACATCTTGGTGGAGCGAGACTCTCCTGGGCTGTGGGATGCCGCCATGTTCACCGTCGTCAGCGGCCGAATGCCGGACTGTTGGGTTGCAGGATTGGAGGACGGCCAGGTGACACTGGCGCCGAAGGAATGGCAGCGTCCAGGCTTCTGGGAGGACTACTTCGACGACGAGCCGTCTGCTGGCGCCGAGTACGAGCGTCTGCGAGCGGAGGTCCTCTCCCAGGCGTGATCTCGCATTGGTAATCACTGCTGACGCTCAAGGGGGAGTTACCGGTCATTCGGGCTGAGGACGGGTAGTCGGAACGCCGAGAGCGACGGGCGACCGTTGCGCAAGTCGAGTGGCGTCTGCTTGCTTGGTTCGGACGAAGGTCAGAATCATGTCGATGCCTTCGATCTCGCCGAGCCACTGCTCTTGCTCGGCTCGTTTGCGGCGGAGGATCAAGTCCTTCTCGATCTCCGCGAGTCGCGGCAGCATCTTCGGGTTGACCTGCAGCATCGGGCATCGGATGCAGGCTTATCCGAACCAGCCCAGCTCGACGCTTAGCTCGTCATCGAAGCGCCTCCGCAACGGAAAGTAGTCGTGAAGTCGCCGGACAAGAGCCCGTCTCGGGCGTGTCGCGCTCCGGGGCGGCCGTTCAGCGTGCCTACTGGGAGAACGCGTAGGTTCGGACGGGGTCGAGGTGCAGTTCGTAGGGCCCGAAGCAGTCTGCCGCTAACGTCGCGACCGGGGCGCCGCAGGGACAGGCTCGGTTGAGTCCTTCGTCACCCGTCGGCCCGCAGCAGCCGGTGCTGTTCTCCCAGTTAGGCAGCGGTTGAAGGTCGGGGGCGTCCTCAGGGTGCATCAGCACCGTGCCCGGGACGCCCGCAGAGATGACGAAGCCCTCCTCGCGGCAGACCAGCGGCCCTCGGGATTGAGCCGGCTTCGGGTCCTCCTGATCGTCCTGCAGGACGTAGGGAGGCCCCAGGGCTCAGGATCGATCGCGTAGCAGCCCCGCGGAACGGTGGAGGATGTCCGGCGTGTCTCCTTGTCCCGGTCGGGTTCGTCGTCGGAGGGGACGGCGGCCAGCTCGGCCAGCTCCGGCGTAATCGCGGTGCCGCACTTGGAACAGAGGAAAACGGTCATCCCCTCGTTGTAGTGCTCAGAACTACTGCTTCGCACCTTCGTTTGGCTGCTCGGCGTCGATGCGCGCGACGACGCTGCGGAAATCTGCCGAGATGTACGATGCTGTGTCGGGCCGCGAAGTCACGCAGGGCAGCGAGGTCCTGTTCGACGGCGGCAAGGCTGGCCTCGATCGCGGCAACTTCGCCCAGCCCACCCTGTTCCTGGGCCTCACGGAGCCGATCGTATGGCACAGCCACGGCCATCGAGGTCGCGCCACCTCGCACCTGAGCCCACTTCACGGGTATCCAGGTGCGAGCGCACCGAGCACCCCATCGCCGTCATTGCTTATCGGAGCTCAGGCAGTGGTCCGGAGTTCTTTGGGTAGCAGCCCTCTTCAAGCCGGAAGAGGTACTTCCGGAGGTCCGCGCCGAGCCCTTCAGTGATGTAGGCGGCAAAGTCCCTCACCCCCTCCGCGGCTTCCCGCTCGTCAGACCTGTCGCTGGACGACCATGCGGGCAGTAGGGACTCCAGGTACTCGGTGACCCGCCCACGGTCGCGCCACCAGTCCCGAACAGCCTCGGGTGTCCATCGGCTGTCGCCGTCGCACGCATAGCCGCGGTACGGATCTTCCTGGGCTGCTGTCACCAGGTTCAGGACCTCGGCCGTGGTCGCTGGCTGGCG
This sequence comes from Streptomyces sp. NRRL F-5755, assembly GCF_001279365.1. Classification (NCBI taxonomy): domain Bacteria; kingdom Bacillati; phylum Actinomycetota; class Actinomycetes; order Kitasatosporales; family Streptomycetaceae; genus Streptomyces; species Streptomyces sp. NRRL F-5755. The sequence goes on from NZ_LGCW01000094.1 coordinate 2,075, forward strand.
ATACACATATTCACCGAAGTACTCGCCGCCGTAGAGCACATGACGCGGTGCGTGCAGCCGGCCCGTCCAACAGTTATCGGCGATGCCGGTATAGAAGGGGCCAGGAACGTTCAACCAGAGCCGGTCCTCCCAACGCCCGCCGAAGGACGTCTCGGGCTCGCCTTCTGGAAGCGCCGCTATCGGTTCCCAGCACAACTCTTCATAGGTCATCCGCGAAGCTTAGGATCCGATGGGAAGGATCTCTCAACGTCTGCGCTGCTTCGTCCGGTGTGTCGCGCCGGATGTCGGGCATGCCGAGGTGGACCGTGGACGGCTGAGTTGCATGCTCGCGCATGGCCTCCAGCTTCTGCGCGGCGGCGGCCTTGGTGGTCTCGATGGCGGCGACCTCACCGAGCCAGCCCTGGTCGCGGGCCTCCTGGAGGCGGTCGACGAGGTTGGCGTGGATCTCCTGGAGACGTGGCATCTGGGCCGGGTCCACGAGAAGTAGGGGGCATCTGACACAGGCATTTTCATGCTGGCACGGGGTCGCGTAGTCGCGGCCGCAGGTTCCCAGGGCTACCTTGCGGAGTTCGAAGTGGGCCAGGAACTCGTTCCACTCGGTGGTGGTGAGCTCGCGGTACTCCTCGCTGGGCCGTTCGGTTCTGCGACGGGCGATGAAGGCCCGGTGATGGGAGATCACGTCCTCCGGATAGATCGCGGCATAACCCATGGTCGTGTCCAGAGCGGCGTGTCCGCAGATTTTCGCGGCGATGTGCGGGGGCAGTCCGGAGCGGATGGCGTCGGTCACGAAGATCCTTCTGAAGTCGTGGGGGCGCCATTCGAGCGGGTCGCCGGCCACGGTGATCTGGGCGGACTGCGAGGTCGCGACCAGGCACTCGCGTATGTAGCTGCGGGTCAGCGGCCGGTCTTCGGTGCCGTACCGGCGTTGGAACAGGAACGGCATGGGCGGGCTCCAGGTCTGCTCGAACACGTCGTAGGCCGACACCAGCGGCAGAGCGGCGTTCCCGGCCCGGACCCGGAAGATGATCGCGGTCAGCACCTCCGCCAGCTCCGGGGAGACCAGCAGCAGTCGCTCCGCATCAGTCTTGGACGGGGCGACCTGCAGCATCGGCACCACCTCGCCGGTGGTGGGCAGGGTGTAGGCGATGAAGCTGTGGTGGGTGAGCTCCAGCATCTCCTCGATCCGGATGCCGGTGTGCCGCAGCACCTCCACCGTCGCCCATGACCAGAACGCCGCCTCCTCCTCGAGCTCGATCATGTTGCGGCCGAGCCGGTCGAGCATGGTGACGGTGAGGGTGTCGGCCGGGCGCAGGTCGGCGAGGGCGGCGTTGTACTCGGGGCAAATCTTCTCCCGGGTGCCGATCTTCTCGACGTGGATGCGTACGCATCCGGCGCCCTTGAGGAGGCGGACCTGTCCGGCGAGGTCTTGTCCCTCGCTGGAAACGCGGGCGTAGCCGATCCGGTCGCCGGCCCGTGCGAGCGCCGCGCTGACGGGCATCTGCGGCTCCGGTCCGGGAGGCCACGTTCGGCCCGGACCGCGCGCGGCGGGGATGCGGATCGCGGGTCCGGACTTCAGGCCGGGGATCTTGGCGTAGCGGCCGGTGTGGTAGTCGACGGCGACGACGCCGGAGCTCGCGCGGCAGGCGGAGCCGGGCGGAGAACGTCGCCGGCCCTGGGGTGTCCGCTTCGCAGGTCACCCTGCGCTCACGACCACCGCGACCGGCGCGGTGGCGTGCCAATTACAGGGAGAGGTCAGGGCAGTGGAGGCGGGGGCGTACCGGGAACGGGCGGAGCGCCGGCGGCGGATGCGCGGGACGGGCGAGGCCCCGTGGCGACGGCTGGCAGCGCACCGAGGCGGACAACCGGCTGCTGGGGCTGGCCACCTGGTACGGGACGCTGACACTGCACCAGGCGGCCGCCGCGTGCTGGGACGGACAGCCTGAGGCCGCCCGGCGCCGGATCCGGCTGATGTACGAAGCCGGGCTGCGGCACCGGGCGGCGATGTGCCGGCCCCGATCGAGCAAGCCCGCCGCCAGGCCGCAGCTACCGAAGCCGCCGCCCTGCGCCGGGCCCGAGCCGAACGCACCGCCCGGAAAGAGAAGGAGAAGGGGGGGGCTACGGATGCGGTGCCGCGGCTGGGACGCACCGCATGACACGGATTCGCGATCTGCTGGGCTCCGCAGGGCATTCCGTACCTGCAGCCGCACCGGCTGCCCGGAGCCGGCGCCGTGGCCGCCTTGCCCCTGCCCCGTCCCGGCTACTGCGGCCCGGAGCCCTCCAGCTCCTTCAACCGGGCCGCGTAGAGCGCGGTGATCCGCGCAGCCTCCTCCGGGGCGGCCTCCTCCAGCCGGTGGCGGTCCTCCACGCACGCCTGCCGCCGGGCGGCCAGGTCCTCAAGGCGCTGCGGGGCCGCCCCGGCACGGCGTTCCGCCCGGATCTGCTGGCTGTACCAGGCGATCACCTGCCCCACGACCTCCTCGGCCATCCCGTAATCGGCGCCGCCCGGCGGCCAGGTCCCAGCTGGGTCCTGGGCATCCCCTGCGGGTCGGGGGTCGCGGAATCGTGCACGGCAGCCACCAAGAAGACGAGGATAAGGAGGACTTATTCTCAGCACATTTTGACGCCTTCAGCGGGTGGACCGTGGCCCGCACCGACCGGGAGCTTGGGGGCTGGTCTTTCATCCTCACCACCCGTTGCTGCCCTGAGTCACCGCGCCCTACGGTGTCCCGCGTGCTCCCTCGTGCATGAACGGACAGTCATGGACCAAGGTTGGGCGGCGCTGCTCGGTGCCGCGTTCGGCGCCCTATTCGGCGGCGGCGCAGCAATCACTGCCGCATGGCTCGGGCGCAGCGGGATGAAGATGCAGGCACAGGCGATGATCCAGCAGGCGAGCTGGCAGGCCGACGCCACACACGAGCAGTGGCGACGACAGGTACTCCGGGACGCCTGTATCGAGTACGTGGAGGCGGCCCGCCTGGACGTGCACGCCACACGCCGGTACCACTGGCTGGTCATGTTCAATCAACAGGGGATGCCGCGAGATCCCGAGCAGATCCTCCAGCGGTATCACGCCCGCGGGATGCGGCTACAGCGCGCTGCTCTGGTCCTGGAACTGGAGGGCAGCCACGAGGTGCGGGAGGCCGCGCAGAAGATCCTGGACGCAGCACGCGCCATCCCGCCCTTGAACGAGCGCCTCAGAGACAACTACCCCGAGGCGCAGGAGAAGACCCAGCACATGTGGGAGGCCATCGACGAGTTCGTGCGGGTCGCCCGTACGCACCTCATCGGCGAACGATGAAACCGAGTCCCGTTCCTACTCGGGGCCCAAGTGTCATCACCCTGACCAAGCACCGCGCGGCCGGGATCCGGCCACTGTCGGCCCGCTGCCGGACCAAGCGGTCCTGCGGGCCTGCCGTCCCGGACCCGCGCGGGCATAAGCTGACGGCTGATGATCGTTTCGGTGGGGGGAATGGATGTCTGACCTTCGTGCGCTGTTCAGCTCGAACGACCCCGTAGGCGACCGTGAGGCGTTCACCAACCGCCAGGCCCAGTGGACCGCGGCGGCCACCGCCGTCGAGGAGCACCTGCGCCACCTCGCCGACCCGGCCTTCGACGTCGAGGACCTCGAAGCCCTCCGCAACAACCTGGTGGTGTTCTACGGGGTGGGCGGCATCGGCAAGTCCACCCTGCTGCGCAAGCTCGAAGCCTCCCTCACCGAAGCCGAGCAACGCCCCCAGCAGTGTGGCGCCCCGGCGTGGGCGGGGGAGAAGATCCTGCCCATCCGGATCGACCTCGCGCGCAGCCGGGCCGCGACCGGGTCGGTCTTCGAGAACGTCGTCCTGACCGTCCGGCTCGCGCTGGCCGCCGCCGTCGGCCGGCCGCTGCCCAGCTTCGACCTGGCGCTGCGCCGCTACTGGGACGCCCAGCACCCCGGAGAGCCGCTGGAGGAGTACGTACGGCGCACTGGCCTGGCCGGGCGGTTCGGGCAGTTGCTGCCGCAGCAGATGCAGGCCGCGGTCAGCGAGGCCATCGGCACGCTGCAGATGCCCGGCCTGGTCGGGGCGGCGGCGGGGCAGGTCACCACCGCGCTCGTCAAGGCCCTGCGCGAGCGCTGGGACCGGTGTGAGGTTCGGTGAACCTGTCACGGGGATGTTCGGATTCTGGTGTCACTGACGTGTAGGTGTATCGGTGCTGTTCAGGGCTGGTTGGTCAGGTTGATC
>NZ_LGCW01000095.1:0-6111 GCF_001279365.1 Streptomyces sp. NRRL F-5755
CCCCGCCCACGCGGACCCCGCCCCCAACCCCCCCCCCCCCGGCCCCGCCCCCCCCCCCAAACCCACCCAAGCCCCCCCAGCCATCCCAGCCATCCCAGCCGCCCCCCCAGCAGACGCCGTACCAACACCACCCCCACCCTTACCCCCAACAGCATCCGCACCCACAAACCCCGTATCCCCAGCCACACCCTCAACAACAGCAGCCTGTCCAGCACAACCCGTACGCGCAGACGCCCCTCCAGCACCAGCCCCAGCCCTACCACCAGCCCCAGCCCCAGCCCCAACCTCATTACCAGCAACAGCCCCACCTACAGCCCTACTCACAGCAACAGCCCCACCCACAACCACCACAGCACCAGTCCCCATACGCCCAGCCGTACCAGCAGTACAACCAACCCCCGGCCCCGCACCAGCCATCGCCTCAGCCGCCACACCAATCACCACACCAACCACCGCACTACCCCACCGGCGCACCCGAAGGCGCTCCTGCGGACAACAGGCATGGCCAGAGTCAGGATCAGCCCGCCCAACGGCAGGGCCGTTCCGAACACCGCCCGCCGGACAGCGACGTCCCGACTCACCCGAGGAGCGCTCCACCCCTCGACTCGCACCCCCATGAGCCTCATGCCCAGCGGCCGGTCGCCGACCGGCCCCACAGCCTCAGGCCGCCCGCCGAGCCAGGGGGCATTCCGAACAATCCGTCCGGCGGGCCCCAGACTCCGCCGCGAGGATCCGCGCCCTTCGATCAGGACCAGACCGAGCACCACACGCATTACGGTGTCGAGGGGGACCGCGGGCAGACCGGCCTGCGTGACAAGCGGGGAGTTCGCCAGCTCGACCTTGAACCGGTGCACAACTATCTGCTGAACCTGGCGGACAAGAACCCGGACGCCCTGGCGCGCATCATCGCGGACGCGGACGCCGGGCGCACTTTCAAACGGGATGACCTCATGCGCGACCTTCCGGGGTTCGCGGACCTCAAGAACGAGGGGCACCGTCTCGCAGTCGTCGCCGCGCTGGGCAGGCTGAGTGTCGGTTTCCATGCGAGCCACGCCGTGGGAGTGGCGGTCGACAACAGCCGGCCCAGCATTTATCACTGGCGGGACGACATAGAGCGGACCCCGGCCCGCAAACGCGACATACTGCGCCAGAAGAACGATCCGAAGCTCAAGAACATATCCAGGTCACGTGGAGTTGCCGGCCACGAGGGGACGGACTTCGCCAGCACGGCTCCATCCGGCGCCAAGGACGCTCCGCCGGCTGCCAAAGCAAAGCTCTACCTGAACAACAGATATGGACAGGAAGCCGTCAGCGATGCGCTGAAGGCACTCTCCAACATGCAGCCGGATCTCACCGGCCGAAATTACGCCGCAGTTGAAGTGGTCGACCACAAGACCGGCGAAGTCCACTATGTCGTGGACAGCTCGGTGTCCAATGACAAACTGCCCCGGCCCGTGCACTCGGAGCCTCACATCGGCGGCTGGATCGAGCGCTTGAACGAAGGCTTGGAAGGCACACCGGTACCGGAAAAGGATCGTTACGAAGTACGCACGATGTACACCGAACGAGAGCCGTGCGGAACTTCCCAGGGCCACGCCGACTGTTCGAGTTACATCGTTCACTATGTCGCCTCGGAAGCCACCACGCATTATGGAACGGGATACCGCAAGGGACCGCAAGCCGAACCGTTCGACGCCGAGGCCGACCTGCGCCCCCAGGTCAACTCGACACGGGACGCGATGAACGCCGATTTCCAGCGGCATGTCAACGCCCTGGGGGACGTCTTCATGAGATTCGCCGGCTACCAGCCGATCGGCCAGCCATGATGAGATGCAGCCATGAATGAGGAGAGCAGGGAACACCCGTCCGTCTCGTTCGAGGAGGCGCGCGAACAGGTGCTGGCGCGCATCCCTGGGATGCTTGAAACGGGCGGCCGCCTGTGGATCGGTGGCCGTCCGGGCGCCGGAAAGAGCCGGCTGCTCGGCCGGCTTGCCGAGGAGACCTCGGCCGCCGTGGTCGATTGCCGCGGCAAGTCGGCCGAGCAAGTGGCGCACGATGTCGCGATTGCCTTGGGAACCTCCGCGCCGTACACATTCGACGACGGGCTGTACAGCGCCGTCCAACGCGTCGATGCCGGCCGAGTAGTGGTTCTGGTCAACGCGCAGTGGGCCGGGCAGCTGCGCACGTCCGTCGAGGCCAACCGGGTGGCGCGGCAGATTGCCGCCGGATTGCCCCGTGCGACGCGGTACGGAGTCGGGCTCGCCGTACTGGTCGAATGGAGCGGAGCCGACGATTTGGCCGCGCGCTACGGCGACGCTTCGGTCATTCTGGCCGGCGGCTCCGACGCTCACGGGCCCTCCTCCCTTTCGGCGGACGACGATGATCAGGGAGCCGTCAGCGCACTCTCTTTGGCCGAGCTTCCGGAAGTCACCTTTGCGACCTGGGAATTGCTCTGCGAGGCAGCTGGCACACCCCGCTCCCACACCCTTCTCAGGGAATTGGCCGATCAGCTGCCAGATCTCCTGCAGATCACCGAGGGGGACGGAAGGCAGGGCGATGCTCGCGTCTCATTCCGGCGCGAGAGCGATGCGCGACAGTGGCGAGCGGAAATCCCGCAGGAACAGGCGCTGGCATTCCACAGCTCGGCCGTCCGCCTTCTCACCTCGGCTCCGGAGTTGAGTTCATACGCCGCGTCAGCGCTACCGGCACATGCCGCAGCCGTCGACGCACTGGAGGAGCTCGTCTCCCACCCCTCCGTCTTGGCACAGCTCTCCCCCGAAGCCGTATTCGAAGCTCTGTCGGCAGCATATTACGGACGCCCCATCGACCCATCGAGCAGGTGCGCGAGTCTGCGCTATCTCTTGGAGCGCGGAATCTCACCCTGCTCGCAAGAGGAATGGGTGGCAATTCTGCACCACCTTGCCATCGGTACAGGAGATACAGACACCGCAACTTCCCTGACTCGGCAGGGAATGGCTCTCCCCTGGCAGACACGGTGGATGCAAGGAGTTCCCGCCGGTATGTACGACACCGATCTGCCGGTGCGGCGTCCGGAAATCATGAAACTACGACTGGAACACGACGCCGAGGCGATCGATCAGGGCGTGGTCGTGTGTACCAGCTATTCCGGCGCAGAAACCACCTGGCGGGTTGCCGACGGCGCGCCCACGTCGCCCCCATCGCCCCCGAACGGACAGCGGGTCGTCATCCCGGCCCTGTACCAGTCCGATGCCGGCTGGCCGTACCCGGACGGGCCGGCTGCCGCGGCCTTGATTCCCCGCATGGACAGCAGTGTGCGGCACGGCTTGCGGAAGGACGGCTTGGCGGTACTCGGCGGTGCGGACGGCGTCTTCGCGGTTTCGGTGAATCCTGAGGCAATCGCCCGTCAACCGCGGACCCTGATGAAGCGGATGTTGCGTCCGGTAACCCGGATCGCCGCTCGGCCGACCCCACCGCAGGCTTTCGCTCCGACACAGCAGTGGCTGGAGGCTTCGCTGGGTGAGGGATGTGTACGCCCCCTCACCGAGGACCAGCTCCCGGATGGCTTGTCGCATGCGCCGACGCGACGCTTCCTCACCACCGTCGGCCTCCCCGCCGTATCGGGTTTCCTTGAGCTGGAGACCACGGATCTCGCCGTATCGGGCCTGGAAACCTACGGAAGAGAACCCGAGGATTGGGACACGGAACTGCCCGAAGATGTCCCGCTGTATCAGTTGGGAGAATGGCAGAGCGCCCAGCTCCTGCTCGACGGCGCCAGCGGTCAGGTACTCCAGGACGGCGCCTCGGGCCTCTACGAACCACTGGCGGCATCAAGCCTTCAGCAGTTCGTCGCCATGGTCAGGCTCTATCACTGGTGGTTCACTTCCGACTGGACCATCGAAGACGTGAAGCCCGAGCTGCGGGAATGGCTGCGTGCGATCGACGAGGATGCGATCGATTCGGAGGCTTGGCAGCGCGTCTTCAGCGATGAGACCTTCGCTGACCGCCTATAGCCCTGGCGGCGCCCCGGAGAGGACGCCACGTGGCCGCCGCCCTGGCAGCTTCCCAGCCACCTGCCCCAGCCGGAAGCCCAGGGCGGCCCCCGATACGGAATCGGGCGTCACCGTCTCCCCTCGGCGGTTTGGGCACGTTCGGCGAACGATGTCGTGGCGAGGCCCTTCGCTGCGGATGTGCAGGGCGGGACAGCGGGCGAAGAAGAGTTGCCGGATCAGGGCGCCGGTGACGATCTGATTCGGTCCCACCGGACTGCAGGGGACGCCCCAGCACGGCTGAGCGGCGGCCAGGGCGGCGGTGGCGGCCTTGGCGATGACGGCGAGGCGAAGCGCGCCCTGGTAGGGATCGCGAGTTCGTCGGTGCTGCGCTGCTTGTAGGCATTGGCATTGAAGTCGGGGGCGTCCACCTCGACGCCTGCCGCAGACGATGGCCGATCTCGCCCAAGGGCTGCGGGATAACCGCGCGGAACTGCCGACGGCGTAGGCGAGTTCGTATTGTGCGGGATGAGTACACCCGGTCGGCCAGAGCCATCGTGGGGCGGGCCGGGGCCGACGAGGCCGGTTCGTGGCACACGGATGCGGGCCATGACCGCGTCCGAGTGCGTGGTGGGCCGGCTCGTTCCGCTCTTCGGCCCATCGTCGCTCCGCGCCGGGTCGGCCGGCACCAGCGGCTCGGTCCGGTCCCACATCGCATCAGTGATCACCAGCCGGACAGCCCCGCCATCGTCGGGCGGACGCATGCTGAGGTGCGGAATGTCGCCTGGCAGCGGGCGCAGGCGGCCGGGCCGCGGTGCCGCCCGCCTGCGGAGCCGGCGGAGGAGACGTGCCGGTGGCTGCATGACGGGCGTGTACCGGTGGCGTACTCGCGGACCGCGGAGCATGGTCTCGACACACCCGGGTGCAGCAGCTCCCGGCGGCTTTCGATGGTTGGCCCGCGTCAGGTGTCGAGGGCGAGGTGCGCTGATCCGCCAGGTTGCGCGAGACGGACACCGCCGGGAACTCCTCGATGCGCTCACCTGAGGCCGGATGCGTGGGCTGCGGTGCGGAAGTCCGGGTGCGTGAGTTGGGCACGGGCGGCGGTGAGGCGTTCGAGGACACCGGCACCGCGCCGGTCCCGGGGCACGTCGAAGACCGGCTCCGGAGCCTCGCAGGCCGCGTCGGGTTCGCGGCGCAGGAGGCGGGCTCGGGCGAGGCCGGTGGAGGCTTGTGAGCGGACGACTCCGTTACGTCACGGCGCCAGACGCTCCGCGTAACTCTTGATACTCGCCATGACGCCCGCATAGGGGGTCACGTGCGGCAGATGTATGGCAATGTTCCTACGGAAACGCTCCCAGTGAGACGTTTCCGCAGGTCACATCGTTTCTGCACAGACGTGCAGCGGTGGGGCGGGTGGGACTCGAACCTAAACGGGTGGGCCATCTCACCTGCGACTTCGCCAAGCAATCGGACATATGTATCCGATTCGATCGCGCTCTATCCTCTCCGACCCCGGCCGGCCCGGCACTGTGAGGCAATTACCTCACCAATTTTTGAGTTCCATTCGGAGCCCGCAGCGTTCCGGTCAAGGCGACAGTGCCCCGCCCCGAAGCGCACACCGCACACCAGACTGCCTCAGAACTGTAGGACCGACTCCCCCAGTAGCTACGCACAGTAGTCCCTCGCCAGAGCTCGGGCCGCGACCATACACGGCCCCCTTCAGGCAGCACATGTCGCCGAATGTGGCTCGCGCGCCTAACGGCTCTTGGCAAACGGGGAGGCGACACCCTGCCGCGAGGTCATCTCGCTGAGCTTCGCCGACGTGGCTCTGTTCACGAGTTGCGACAGCACCTGTACGCGAGTTTGGGAGGCACCCGCATCATCAGGGCATATCGAACTGTTCATGAGATTCGACAGCACCCGTTCGCGGCGAAGGGCCTCGCTCGGATCCAATGAGGCAGGCCGATCACCGGGGATTCCCGCGCCGAAGGCCCCGTGGGCACGAGTTGCGCCTCCCCAGTTCCTGATCTGCGGTCAGCCGCACACGCCAGCCGTAATCGGCTTCCGTTGCGCGGGAAGCGAATGAGCTGCTGGTGCCCAAGGAGATCTTCGACGGTTCGTCAGAGGGTGGGGAGGATGCCTC
>NZ_LGCW01000096.1:0-7530 GCF_001279365.1 Streptomyces sp. NRRL F-5755
GACGGTCTCCCGGGTGGTGGGATCCTCGGGGGCGGCGGGTTTCCGGGTGGCGGGATCTTTGGGGACGGCGGGATTCCGGGCGGCCGGCGCCGTACCAGGTTCCTGAGGAGCGGCGGACTTCCGAGCGCCCGACTTACGGGCACCCCCGCCCCGCACGGCAGCCTCCTCGGAACCGGCGGGCTTCCGGCCACCGGACTTACTGGTGCCCGCCTTACTGGCACCAGACTTCCGGCTGCCGGACTGACGGCTGCCGGACTGACGGGTACCGGACTGACGAGCGCCCCCTCCCCGTACGGCACCCTCCGGGCCCGCAGCCTCCCGCTTCCCACCCTTCCGCCCCGCACCCTCCGGAACCCCACTCTCCGGGTTGGTCCCCTCCGGCACAGCCCCCTCCGGCCCACCATCCCCACCACCCGCTGTCCCCGCTCCCCCGTCCGTGACCGAATCCTTCATCCGTACCGCCCCCGTTCCCCTGGCCGAATTCGTCGGGCCGGCCGCCTTCGTGGCCGCTCCCTTGCGGAAACCCACCGGCCCGCCCCCGTCGAGAAGTCCGCCGGAACGCTCCGCCCGAGGTCTGTCGGCAGCCGCTTCGGTCATGACCTGCGGACCCGTCCGGGCCGTGATCGCCGGGGCGGTCCCGGTGGGGGTGCCGCCGGAGGCCGCCGTCCCGCCGGGCGCGCCGTCGCAGGGGCGGGGCCACTCCCGGGCCACCGCGGCGCCCCGGTCCGGGACGTCCCTGTCTGACGAAGTTGTCGTCCGCATTGAGCAACTCCCGAGCAGTTCCGCAATAGCGCCGAATACGCCACCCCCAGAGTGACAGACTGAGCGCACCCATAAGCACCGAGTTACTGAAGTGGGAAGCCATGGCGGTCGATTCGGCAGTGCCCCGAGTGTCCCCGGAGTCGAGTGGTGATGTGGTCCGCGCGGCCGACTTGCGACCACTTCTGACTGCCTTGACGTCAATGGCGGCCGGAGATTTCCGGATTCGACTGCCGATGGCGCAAGAAGGTCTGGTGGCCGAACTGACCGCGGCGTTCAACCAGATAGCCGCTCGCAACCAGCACTTGTCCGACGAGCTGTTACGCCTCCGGTCGGAGGTCGTACGCCAGGGCAGGCTGGACGAACGGATGTCCGCCAGCCCGGGCCCGGGCACCTGGGCCACCTCCGTACAGGCCGCCAACGCCATCATCGACGCGCTGGTCATCCCGACGAACCAGGCCACCCAGGTGCTGGACGCGGTGGCGGGCGGCGATCTGACCCAGCGGGTGGACCTGCACGACGGCAACCGCCCGCTGCGCGGCGACCGCCGGCGGCTCGGCCGGGCGGTCAACCGTATGGTCGACCAGCTGTCGCTGTTCACCGGCGAGGTCACCCGGGTGGCCCGCGAGTCCGGTACGGAAGGCCGGCTCGGCGGGCGCGCCAAGGTGGCCGGGCTGTCCGGGAGCTGGCGGGACGTGACCGAGGCGGTCAACACCATGGCGGCCAGGCTGACCGCCCAGGTGCGCGACATCGCGCTGGTGACCACGGCGGTGGCCCGCGGCGACCTGACCCGGCAGGTGACGGTCGAGGCGGCCGGCGAACTCCTGGAGCTGAAGCTGACCGTCAACACGATGGTCGACCAGCTCTCCGCCTTCGCCGACGAGGTCACCCGCGTCGCCCGCGAAGTCGGCACCGAAGGGCGCGTCGCCCGCGAAGTCGGCACCGAAGGGCGCCTCGGCGGCCGGGCCCACGTACGCGGGGTGTCGGGCGTCTGGAAGGACCTCACCGACAACGTCAACTTCATGGCCGACAACCTCACCTCCCAGGTGCGCAACATCGCCCTGGTGGCGACGGCGGTCGCGGAGGGCGACCTGGGCCGCAAGATCACGGTGGAGGCGAAGGGCGAGATCCTGGAGGTGAAGTCGACGATCAACACGATGGTCGACCAGCTCTCCGCCTTCGCCGACGAGGTCACCCGGGTCGCGCGCGAGGTCGGCACCGAAGGCAACCTCGGCGGGCAGGCCCAGGTGCGCGGCGCCTCCGGCGTGTGGAAGGACCTGACCGACAACGTCAACTTCATGGCATCCAACCTCACCTCCCAGGTGCGCAACATCGCGCAGGTGACCACCGCGGTGGCCGACGGCGACCTGTCGAAGAAGATCACGGTCGACGCGCGCGGCGAGATCCTGGAACTCAAGGACACCGTCAACTCGATGGTGGAGCAGCTGCGGGCGTTCGCCGACGAGGTGACGCGGGTGGCCCGCGAGGTCGGCACCGAAGGCAACCTCGGCGGCCGGGCCCAGGTGCGCGGCGCCTCCGGCGTGTGGAAGGACCTCACCGACAACGTCAACTTCATGGCATCCAACCTGACCACCCAGGTGCGCAACATCGCCCTGGTGGCCACCGCCGTCGCACAGGGCGACCTGTCCAAGAAGATCGACGTGGACGCGCGCGGCGAAATCCTGGAGCTGAAGACGACCCTCAACACGATGGTCGACACCCTGTCGTCCTTCGCGTCCGAGGTCACCCGGGTCGCCCGCGAGGTGGGCAGCGAGGGGCAGCTGGGCGGCCAGGCGCGGGTCGAGGGCGTGTACGGCACCTGGAAGCGCCTGACGACGAACGTCAACGAGCTGGCGTCCAACCTCACCACCCAGGTGCGGGCCATCGCCGAGGTGGCCTCCGCGGTGGCGTCCGGCGACATGACCCGTACGGTCACCGTCGAGACCCAGGGCGAGGTCGCCGAGCTGCGCGACAACATCAACCTGATGGTCTCCAACCTGCGCGAGACCACCCGCGCCAAGGACTGGCTGGAGTCGAACCTGGCGCGGCTGGCGGCTCTGATGCAGGGCCACCGGGACCTGATGGAGGTCGCCGACCTGATCCTGCGGGAGCTGACGCCGCTGGTGAACGCCCAGTACGGCGCCTTCTTCCTGGCCGACACCGACCGCGAGGACCTGCAACTGGCGTTCATCGCCGGGTACGGCTCGTCCCAGGACGCCACGCTCGACACGCCCGGTTCCTTGGACCACGGTCTGGTGCGCCAGGCCGCGCTGGAGAAGAAGCGCATCCTGGTGGAGGACGCGCCGCCCGACTACATCAAGATCAATTCCGGGCTGGGCGAGGCGAAGCCGGCGACCGTCGTCATCATCCCGGTGCTCTTCGAGGACCAGACGCTCGGCGTGATCGAACTGGCCTCCTTCTCCCGCTTCTCCGATGTGCACCTGGCCTTCTTCGACCAGTTCGTGAACACCATCGGCGTGGCCATCAACACCATCGTCGCCAACTCCCGTACGGAATCGCTGCTCGGCGAGTCCCAGCGGCTGGCCCGCCAGCTCCAGGAGCGCACCGGCGAGCTCCAGCGGCGCCAGGCGGAGCTGCAGCGCTCGAACGAGGAGCTGGAGGAGAAGGCCGCGCTGCTGGCCAGCTCGTCCCAGTACAAGTCCGAGTTCCTGGCGAACATGTCGCACGAGCTGCGCAACCCGCTCAACTCGCTGCTCATCCTCGCCCGGCTGCTCGCCGACAACCCGGACGGCCACCTGAACGAGCAGGAGGTGCAGTTCGCGATCACGATCCACCGGTCCGGGTCCGACCTGCTCCAGCTGATCAACGACATCCTCGATCTGTCCAAGATCGAGGCGGGCCGGATGGACGTACGGCCCAAGCGGCTGCCACTGATCAAGCTGCTCAACTACGTCCACGACACCTTCCGGCCGCTGACCCTCGACCGGGGGCTGGCCTTCGAGGTGTCGGTGAGCGAGAGCGTCCCCAAGGAGCTGTTCTCCGACGAGCAGCGCCTCCAGCAGGTGCTGCGCAATCTGCTGTCCAACGCGGTGAAGTTCACCGCGTCCGGGAAGATCGACCTGCGGGTGGACCGCGCCGGCGACGGGTCGATCGCCTTCACCGTCACGGACACCGGCATCGGCATCGCGCCGGAGAAACTGCCGGTCATCTTCGAGGCGTTCCAGCAGGCGGACGGGACCACCAACCGCAAGTACGGCGGCACCGGCCTGGGCCTGTCGATCAGCCGGGAGATCGCGGGGCTGCTCGGCGGCCGGATCACCGCAAGCAGCCGCCCCGGCGTCGGCAGCGTCTTCACCCTGCACGTCCCCATCGAGTGCCCCGGTTACGCCGAACCGCTCGACGCCCTGCCCGGCGCCCCCGAGCAGCATGATGTGGACGGCGCCCTGCACCTGGCGAAGACGCCGCGCCACGCCCCGCGTTCGGGCCCGCCCGTCGCGCGCGACGACACGCCGTGGCCGACCAGCGCCCGGCTGGAGGACTGGGTGAACGGGCCCTCGGGCCCCCTGCTGTCCGGCTGCCAGGTCCTGGTCGTCGACGACGACATCCGTAATGTCTTCGCTCTCACGAACGTCCTGAGCCGGGTCGGCATGCGGGTGCTCTACGCCGAACACGGCCGGGAAGGCATCACGATGCTGGAGAAGAATCCCGGTATCAATCTGGTCCTGATGGACATCATGATGCCGGAGCTGGACGGCTACGAAACCATTCGCGCGATCCGCCGCACACCGCGGTTCGCGAATCTGCCCGTCATCGTCCTGACGGCGAAAGCGATGCCCGGGGACCGCGAGCAATCCCTGGAGAGCGGAGCCAACGAATACGTACCCAAACCCGTCGACGTGGATCGCCTGCTGGCCGTGGCCGTCGAGCTCCTGTCCCGGCACGACTCCGGCGCCCCGGCCCCGGGCGGTGAATCAGGCAAGCAAGACCCCGACGCGACCTCTTCGAGGTCCCAAGGCACCGAAGGCCCATCATGACCCATGCATCCGACACCGACGCCGCCGGAACCGACGAACGGGCGGGCATCCTCCTCGTCGACGACATGGAAGACAACCTCGCCGCCCTCGAAGCGGTCCTGGGCTCGCTCGGCGAGCCCCTCGTCCGGGCCCGCTCCGGAGAAGAGGCGATGAAAGCGCTGCTGCGGCAGGAATTCGCGGTCGTCCTGCTGGACATTCTCATGCCCGGCATGGACGGCTTCGAGACCGCCTCCAACATCAAACGTCTCGACCAGACGAAAGACATCCCGATCATTTTCCTGACCGGGACGGAAAGCGATTCCGGCTTCGCCTTCCGCGGCTATTCGACCGGCGCCGCCGACTACCTCACCAAACCCTTCGACCCGTGGGTGCTGCGCGCCAAGGTCAATGTGTTCCTCGATCTGCACCGCAAGAACCGGCAGTTGCGCCGGCTCATAAAGCAGGACCACGCCCGGATGGGCGAACTGGCGGACCGTATCTCCGAGATCGAGCGCCGCCTCTCCGCCAGCGACGACCCCGGCGAGCGCGATCTGAGCGAGAGCGTGGCGCGCATGGCGGAGTCGGTGCGCTCGCTGCGGCGGGGGCGGTAGGGGCACACCGGGCCGGCGGCCGGTGCCCCGGACGGCGGGCCGGGCAGCGACAGGCGACGCCGCCGGTAGGGTCACCGGCCTCCCGGTGACCGTACCGGCGCGCGCCGCCCGTCCCTCACGCCTCGCGCGCGCCCTCGTACATCTCCTCCAGCAGGTCCTTGAAGGCCCGCTCCACCACCGGCCGCTTGATCTTGAGGCTGGGCGTCACCTCGCCGTGCTCGATGTCCAGGTCCCGCGGCAGCAGCCGGAACTTACGGATCCGCTGCCAGCGCTGGAGCCCTTCGTTGACCCGCTCCACGTACCCGTCGATCAGCTCGCGGGTCTGCTCCGCGCCCACGACCTCGGCGTACGTCCGGCCCTTGAGCCCGTGCTCGGCGGCCCAGCCCATGATCGTCGGCTCGTCGAGGGCGATCAGCGCGGTGCAGAAGTTCCGGTTGGCGCCGTGCACCAGCACATTGGAGACGAACGGGCAGACCGCCTTGAACTGCCCCTCGACCTCGGCCGGCGCGATGTACTTGCCGCCGGAGGTCTTGATCAGGTCCTTCTTGCGGTCGGTGATGCGCAAGTAGCCGTCCGGGGACAGTTCGCCGATGTCGCCGGTGTGGAACCAGCCGTCCGACTCCAGCACCTCGGCCGTCTTCTCCGGCAGCCCGTGGTAGCCCTCCATGATGCCGGGCCCGCGCAGCAGCACCTCGCCGTCCTCGGCGATCCGCACCTCGGTGCCGGGCAGCGGCTTGCCGACCGTGCCCGTACGGTACGCCTCGCCCGGGTTCACGAAGCTCGCCGCGCTGGACTCGGTCAGGCCGTACCCCTCCAGGATGTGGATGCCGGCGCCCGCGAAGAAGTAGCCGATCTCGGGCGCCAGCGCGGCGGAGCCGGAGACCGCGGCGCGCAGCCGGCCGCCGAACGCCTCGCGCAGCTTGGCGTAGACGAGCGCGTCGGCGACCTTGTGCTTGGCGCCGAGCGCGAAGGGGACGGAGGCGTTGCCGGTGCGCCGGAAGTTGTCCTGGGACGCCTTGGCGTACTCGCGGGCCACGCCCGCCGCCCACTGGAAGATCTTGTACTTGGCGGCGCCGCCCTCCCGGGCCTTGGTCACCACGCCGTTGTAGACCTTCTCGAAGATCCGCGGCACGGCCGCCATATAGGTCGGCCGGACCACCGGCAGATTCTCGATGATCTTGTCGACCCGGCCGTCCACCGCGATCACATGCCCGACGGAGATCTGCCCGGCGGTCAGCACCTTCCCGAAGACGTGCGCCAGCGGCAGCCACAGATACTGCACGTCGTCCTCGGTGACCAGGCCGGTCGCCTGGATCGCACGCGCCATGTAGGCCCAGCAGTCGTGCGGCAGCCGTACGCCCTTGGGGCGGCCGGTGGTGCCCGAGGTGTAGATCAGCGTCGCGAGCTGGTCGGCCCGCAGCGCGGCGACCTGCTCCTTGACGCACTCCGGGTGCTTCTCCAGGTACGCCGCGCCGCGTTTTTCCAGCTCGGCGAGGGAGAGCACCCAGTCCTCCGGGTCCCCCTCGGCGGCTTGCGCGTCGGCCTCCTCGATGACGACGACGTGCGACAGCTCCGGCAGTTCGGCGCGCTTCTCGCGGGCCTTGGCGAGCTGTCCCTCGTCCTCGGCGATCAGTACCCGGCTGCCGGAGTCGGCGAGGATGAACGCCGTCTCGTCCGCGTTGGTGCTGGGGTAGACGGTCGTGGTGGCCGCGCCGGAACACAGCACGCCGAGGTCGGTGAGGATCCACTCGACGCGCGTACTCGACGCGAGCGCCACCCGCTCCTCGGGCCGCACCCCCAGCGAGATCAGCCCGGCGGCCACCGCGTACACCCGCCGGGCCGCATCGGCCCAGCTCAGCACCTTCCAGTCGTCGGGTCCCCGGCCCGCGGCGGACGGCACCGGGTAGCGGTACGCCTCGTGGTCGGGGGTGGCTGCGACACGCTCCAGGAAGAGGGTCGCCACGGAAGGTGGCCGGTTCTCGATCAGCGTCTGGGTGTCCGTCACGGCATCCTCCGGGGCCCGCTACGTTGCTGGTGACTCGCGAGTAACCTTCGAGCAGTGATCAGACTAGAACGCGTCGCGCCATGGCGTAAGGGGCTGCGACCGACTGGTTCAGGATGTGACCAGCGCGATGCTTGGCGGGTACACATTTCGGCCGGGGGCGGGTGGGAAGAGAGTCCCGGCG
>NZ_LGCW01000097.1:0-5897 GCF_001279365.1 Streptomyces sp. NRRL F-5755
CCGCCCCACACCGACCCCGTCCCCGTCCCCGTCACAGTCCTCGCCCGCACCCGCGCCCGAGCCGCCGCACTCGGCCCCGCCGTCCCGGCCGCCCGCGCACACACCGCGACCGAGGCCGACCCCGCCGGCGCCCGCCCCGTCCCCGTACCAGATCAACGAGTTGACGTGGGACCTCCTGGGCGACGGCACGAAGCCCGAGGTGCGCATGGCGGACAGCAGCTGGCTGTGGCAGCGGCAGGGCCTGCGCATCGGCGGCAAGAAGTACCGGCACGGCGTGACCGTGCACGCGCCGTCCTCCGTGACCATCGATCTGCACCGGCAGTGCACGGCGTACGACGCCTACGCGGGCGTGGACGATCTGGGGCTCGGCCTGGGTGTGCTGCGCTTTTCCGTGTATGCGGACGGCCGGCGGCTCTGGCGGTCGGGAGTGCTGCGCGGCGGTCAGCCGGCCGTTCCTGTGCACGTGCCGCTGACCGGCCACAAGACGGTGCGGCTGGTCGTCGAGCCCGCCTCGTCCAACACCGTGATGTTCCTGGGCGATTGGGCGCAGTCGCAGATCACGTGCAGGTGATCTGTCCGGCTGCTTCTCAAAGACTCGGCCGGGGCGTCACCCCGCCCGCCACCGCGCGCCGCCGGGGCGCGGCCGTGCCGGTCCAGCAGGTGCCGCGCCGGGCGAGCAGGCGGCGGAGCCACAGCTCGGTGGAGACGAGTTCGGCGAGGCCGTCCAGGGGCAGCGGGGCGCCTTCGGCCGCCGCGCGCAGGGCCTTGCGTACGACGCGTGCCTCGACCAGGCCCGCGTCGGCGAGCAGCGGGGTGTCGAAGAGACCGACCACGTCGCCGATCGAGGTCCGCAGGCCCGCCCGTACGGCCGCGGCGTGCGTGAGGTGCGAGGTGGCGCCCCAGCCGGGTGGCAGGTCGCGGACGCCCGCGCCCGACAGGACGGCGCGCAGCACGGCCGCCCGCGCCCCCGGCTGCACGCGGAGCGTGTCCGGGAGCGCGCGGCAGGCCAGCACCACCTGGTTGTCCAGGAAGGGCGCGTGCAGCCGCTGGTTCCGTACCTCGGCGGCCTGTTCGAAGATCCGGTGGTCGGCGGCGTGCCGGGCCAGCGCGGCGCGCGCCCGGCGCTCCCCGGGCCGCCCCACGGCGGGCAACCGGTCGGCCGCGGACGTCAGGCGAACCGATACTTCGGCCAGCGCCTCCCCCGTCAGCCACCGCGCCGCGGGCCCGGGCCGGCACCAGGAGAGCGCCGCCAGCGAGGCGTCCACCGCTCCGCCGCCCGCCGCCTCGTCGGAAAACTGCCGCTCTTTCAGGCGCGTCGCCGTCTCGGCGATTCCCGCCGCGTAGGGCGTACGGGCCAGCTTCCGGGCCGCGCGGTAGACGGTGAACGGGACCAGGGCGGACTGCGACAGCGGCCCGTCGGCCCTGGCCAGCGCCGTGACCGGCCGCAGCAGGTGGCGCCTGCGGCGGTCCATGAGCAGGTCGGCCAGGCGCGCGGGGTGCGCGTCCAGGACCTGCCGCGCGCCGGCGCCCACGAAGTGGTCCGCGCTCCCCGCCAGCAGGCGTCGCCGATGGCGTCCGGCGGTGATCAGCGACGGGCCCGGCTCGTCCGTGAGCGGCCCGTTTTCCAGGTCCGCATACGGGAGGGCTTCCTCGCCCGCCGCGACGACCACATGACGGAGGCGCGGATTGGCGGCCATACTCCGGGCGCGCTCCAGCTCGGCTTCGCGGTACGACTGTCCTCCGTGGGTGGCGCGGTCGTTGAACGTGACGGCCAGCAGGCGCTCACCGCGCCCGTTGACCGTGCCCGGCACCCCCGGCAGTCCGGCCGCGAGCAGCGCCAGAGTGGCGGAAGCGCTCCCTCCGGAAAGGTCGGCACCGACGCCGGGGACCGGCGCGCCCCGCGCGGCCCGCCGCTCGGCCGGCCCCATGCCCGGCACCGGGCCCGGGTCCAGCCCGCCCAGACCGTCCGGGTCCGGAGCGTGCCGGACCCCGGTCAGCCGCGCCCGTACGGCCTCGATCAGCGCGTCCCGCACCCCGTCGACGGCCTGTTCGGGCGGCAGTTGGGGCGCCGCCACCGCCAGCGAGGCCGTCGGTTCGTACGAGGTGATGTCGCTGCTGCCGCCGCGCAGGACGAGCGCGTGGCCGGGCGGTACCCGCCGTACGCCCTCGTACGGCGTGCCCGCGCCCAGCGCCTCGGGCGCGTCCGGGCAGGCCAGCAGCGCGGCCAGATGCCCGATGTCGAGGCCCGCCTCGATCAGGTCGGCGAGCGGGAGGGCGGCGGTGGCGTACGCCGTACCGCCCGCCCACGGGGTGTGGAAGACCGGCCGGGCGCCCGCCAGGTCGCCGGTGACCGTCACGCGCCGGCCGACCTGGACGACGGCCGTGTAGCTGCCGGGCCAGGCCGTGAGGTGGCGCAGCGCGCCGCCACGGGCCGCGAAGAGTCCGACGCGCAGCTGGTCGTCGGTGGCGCCGCAGACCCCGAAGACGGCGAGCCGGGTCTGCGCGTCGGCCTGGACCACGCGCACCTCGTCGGGGCGCCAGTCGCCGACCGCCCACAGCGGGTCGGGGTCGCCCCACAAAAGCTGCGCGCCTACGGGGACGAGCGTGCGGGCCTCCTCGGTGGGGACCGCTCCCGTGGCGGTACTGCTCCACCCCACCAACCAGCGCATCGCCGCCTCCACCCATTTCGCCGCCGCCGGGCGGCCCCCGTCCCTCCGCCGCCGCGGAAGCCGGCCCACCCGGGGGAGCGCCCCCGATGGCCGGCAGGGTGGACCGGACCGCCGCCCCGCACAGCGGATTGCCAAGCCGTTGCCAAGCTGTTGCGCGGACCATGCTGCCACGACAGGGGCATTCGGGAGGCGTCAAAGAGAGCCTGTGTACGGGGGTGTTCGGAAGACGTTACCGGGCGCGCGCGTGCCGGGTCCGGCATGCGTTCGGGCCGTGTTCCGGGCGCGTGGTGCCCCGAGGGGGCCGCGGTGGTGTAAGAAGGGCCCTTCGCGGCCCTCGGCCCGGAGGCGGGGAGGTGGCGGAAGGTGACAAGGGTTCGGCACCGTTCCGGAGACACGCCCCGGGCGATCGTTTCGCTCCGACGACACCCTCCCGTACGGCGATTTTCGGCCAAAATCTGCGGCGTGCACCGCGGTTGGCCCGATACCGGCCGACCGCCGGTCGCCCCGCACCCGGGACCGGCCGGCCGACTTGCGGACCCCCGTCCCGTACGGCCACGAACGCCCCACTCACCCCGTACCGAACGGCCGGGCGCCCTCCCGACCGCCACAGCCAAGCGGACGCCCTCCAGGCCGACTCGACGGGCCCGTCCCGCACATGCGACAGTCCGGGAGGCGGGACTCGCCCCCCGGACCGGACCGCCACCCGCGGGGAATGAGGCGGCGGTGTCCCCCAGCCCACTGGATCCAGTGCAGCGGGCCGACCCACGCAAATCCCATGGAAGCGCTCCCGTCCCGCAGCGGCCAGCGCGCACACACGGGCGCACGGCAACACGTACCCGGAGCACATGCCAAACCCCCTGCACACGCTTGGACTTGAAACCCGCCATCCGGGACATCGGCACTTAACGGTCGGGATTCGGCGAACTACTCTGGGTGGACGCATGCCCCGGGGTAGCGGGGCGGCCGTCGCTGTGTCGAGGGGTGCGCATGTCAAGGGATATACGCGGGCCGAATGAGAAGCTCGGCACCGTTCTCGCCCTCGCGGGGATCAGCAATGCCGGGCTCGCCCGCCGGGTCAACGACCTCGGGGCGCAGCGCGGGTTGACGCTTCGCTACGACAAGACGTCGGTCGCCCGGTGGGTGTCCAAGGGCATGGTGCCGCAGGGCGCCGCGCCCCATCTGATCGCGGCCGCGATAGCCGGCAAGCTCGGCCGGCCGGTACCACTCCACGAGATCGGGCTGGCCGACGCCGACCCGGCCCCGGAAGTGGGCCTGGCCTTCCCGCGCGACGTGGGCGCCGCCGTCCGCTCCGCGACCGAGCTGTACCGCCTCGACCTGGCCGGACGCCGCGGCGGCGGAGGCATCTGGCAGAGCCTGGCCGGATCCTTCTCGGTGAGCGCGTACGCGACACCCGCGTCCCGGTGGCTGATATCCCCGGCCGACAGTTCGGTCGCCCGGGAAGCGACCGACCTACGGGACGTACGCAACGGCAACGGCTCGGCGGGTGTCCAGGACGGCGCCCCCGGTGACACCGCGCCGCTGCACGTCGGCCACAGCGACGTCAGCAAGCTGCGGGAGGCCGCCGAGGACGCGCGCCGCTGGGACTCCAAGTACGGCGGCGGGGACTGGCGCTCCTCGATGGTGCCCGAGTGCCTGCGGGTGGACGCCGCGCCGCTGCTCCTCGCCTCGTACAGCGACGAGGTCGGCAGGGCCCTCTTCGGGGCCACCGCCGAACTGACCAGGCTCGCGGGCTGGATGGCCTTCGACACCGGCCAGCAGGAGGCGGCCCAGCGGTACTACATCCAGGCGCTGCGCCTGGCCCGTGCCGCCGCCGACGTCCCGCTGGGGGGATATGTCCTGGCCTCGATGTCACTCCAGGCGACCTACAGAGGCTTCGCCGACGAGGGCGTCGACCTGGCGCAGGCGGCCCTGGAGCGCAACCGCGGCCTGGCCACGGCCCGCACCATGAGCTTCTTCCGCCTGGTCGAGGCGCGGGCCCAGGCCAAGGCCAACGAGTCGCGCGCCTGCGAGGTGGCCCTCAAGGCCGCCGAAGGCTGGCTGGAGCGCTCCCGCGAGGGCGACCCCGACCCGTCCTGGCTGGACTTCTACTCCTACGAACGCTTCGCCGCCGACGCCGCCGAGTGCTACCGCGACCTGCGGCTGCCCCGCCAGGTCCGCCGCTTCACGGAGCAGGCGCTCTCCCGCCCGACGGAGGAGTACGTCCGCTCGCACGGCCTGCGGCTTGTCGTCTCGGCGGTGGCCGAGCTGGAGTCCGGCAACCTGGACGCGGCCTGCGCGGCCGGGACCCGGGCGGTCGAGGTGGCCGGCCGCATCTCGTCGGCCCGCACGACCGAGTACGTACGCGACCTCCTGCACCGCCTGGAGCCGTACGGGGACGAGCCCCGCGTGGTGGAGCTGCGCGAACGGGCGCGCCCTCTGCTGGTGGCGCCGGCGTAACCGGGAGCGTGCGGGCCTGGACACGGCCCGCACGCCCCCGCGCCCGGCCCGTTGTCAGACCCCCCGGTCATGATGGGATACGTCTGATTCCAGGGGAGGTGCTGTGATGGCGTACGACTGCGATGTGCTGGTGATCGGTGCCGGGATCGTGGGGCTCTCGACGGCCTACGCGATCACGCGCGCCGCCCCCGGCACCCGGGTGGTGGTCCTGGAGAAGGAACCCGGCCCCGCCCGCCACCAGACCGGCCGGAACAGCGGCGTGATCCACAGCGGCATCTACTACCCGCCCGGCTCCCTGAAGGCCCGCTTCGCGCTCCAGGGCTCGGCGGAGATGGTCAAGTTCTGCCTCGACCACGCCATCCCCCACGAGGTCACCGGCAAGCTGATCGTCGCCACCGACCGCACCGAGCTGCCCCGCCTGCACAGCCTCATCCAGCGCGGCCGGGAGCACGGCATCCCGGTACGCGAACTGGGCCCCGCCCAGATCGCACAGTACGAACCCGAGGTCAACGGCCTCGCCGCCATCCACGTAGGCACCACCGGCATCACCGACTTCGGCGCGGTGGCCCGCTGCCTGGCCACCCTGGCGGCGGACGCGGGCGCACACATCGTGTACGGCTCCGAGGTCACCGCGATCGGGCGACGGGCGGGGCGGGTGGCGGTCTGGGCCGGGTTCCTCCTCCAGCACCACCACCCGGTTTCCGGTGGCGGCCCTCGTGATCGCGTAGGCCGTCGAGAGCCCCACGATCCCGGCACCGATCACCAGCACAT